>NZ_JBBEOI010000008.1 GCF_037860755.1 Aquipuribacter hungaricus
GGCCGGGCGGTCGTCGGCCGGGCAGACCCCCGCCGGGGGCGGGGTCGGGCGGGCCGGGGCGACCGGCGCGCGCGGCGGGCACGGAGCCGCCGGCCAGGTCGACCGCCAGCACCCGGAAGCTGTACGAGGTGCCGTGGCGCAGCCGCGGCAGGGAGCCGGGCTCCACCCGTGAGGTGGTCCGCGCGCCGTCGCCCGGGGCGTCGGGCACCGTCTCGACGACGGCCTCGGTCTCGCCGTCCGGTCCGGGCGGCTCCACGTGCACGACGGTCAGCCCCGGTCGCGGCGCGGACAGGCTCCAGCCGTCCCACCCGGCGACCACCTCGTGCAGGTAGTAGCCGACCACTGAGCCCGAGGACGCCCGGTTGAGCGCCGACAGCTGGAGGAACCCGACGTCCGGCTCGTCGGTGAGGACGGGCACGTCACCCGGTCCGCCGGTGACGGTCACCCGCCGCCGGTGCAGGCTGTGCCAGCGGCGGGTCGCGTCGTCCCAGACCTCGACGCGGATCCCGCGGACCAGGTCGTCCAGGAGCAGCTCGCGGGTGCCGTCGTCCGCCGCGAGCGCCTCGGCCCGCTGCACCCGCGCGAGCACCTCGGTCGAGCGCTCCCGCCGCGCCAGGGCGAAGCCGGTCGAGCGGAGGGTGGCCGGGGCCGAGGTGGCCGGGTCGCCGTTGGCCTCGCTGGCGTAGTGCCGGGCCAGGGTGCGCGCGTGCTGCTCCAGCTTGAGGCCGGCGGCGTCCGGGTCCGCGTCCAGGACCACCCAGTCCTCGTCGCCCAGCGGCAGCAGTCCCGAGACCCACGCCTCGCTCGACCGGGCGGCGAACAGGTCGCCGTCGACGACGACCGCGGTCCGGCGCGGGGGCAGCACCTGCAGGTCCTCGGCGGGGGACGTCATGGTGACGCTCACCCAGGTCGCCCCGGCCAGCGCCGCCCGCGCCGCCGCCCCGCCCCCCGCGCCGCCGTCGTCGGTCTCCAGGACGACGTCGACGGCCAGCCCGAGCCGGCGCAGCAACGACGGCGTGGACCCGAAGCCGGCCACCCGGGCGTGGAAGTCCTGCTCGGGCCTCTCGGGCCGGGGCGTGGGCACCGCGTCCGGGTCGGGCAGCCGGCGCGGCGGCTCCTGCGGCTGCTCGGGGCGTTCGTAGTAGCGGCGGACCGCGTGCGCGTCCACGACCAGCTGCAGCCCGGGGTCGTCGAACCGGCCCTCGCCGGCCAGCCGGTCGAGCCTCTCGCTGGTGCGGGTGTCGGCCCCGGGGTCCTCCAGCAGCAGCTGCACCGGGGAGGGCCGGTCCTCGACCTGGCGCTGGTACGGCGGCAGCGGCGGAAGCTCACGGCCGTCCCGGGGGCCCTTCTCCTCGTCGTCGTCCGCGGTCAGCGGGCCCAGCGTCGTCACGGCGTCCTGCAGCCGGCGGGCGAGGCGCTCCTGGTCGCGCCGGGCGCGGACGGGCGCCTCCTCGAGCAGACGGCCCAGCGCGCCCTGGCGGTCCAGGCTGGCCATGGTGTGCAGCAGTGCGCCCGCGACGGGGTCGCCCTCCAGCCCGGGTCGCCGGGCGGGCGCGGCGGTGACGGCCGCCAGGTGCAGGTCGACGGCGTGGTCGCTCATCCGGCTCGCCGGCAGGGTGCGCCAGGTCTCCTGCGACAGCGTCGGGGCGGGGAACCCGGCCACCGGCATGGTGGGGGGCAGCACGGCGGCCCACGAGGCGGCGTCGGCCACGGACACCACCCGCAGCGGGATGCTGCCCGCCGGGTCGAGCGACGTGGTGAGGGAGAAGGTGCAGCCGGCGAGCGTCGTGGGCCAGTCCACGGCGGCGGGGAAGTCGGACAGGACCGTGCCGTCCACCAGCTTGTGGGTGAGGAACACGGTCAGGTGGGCGGCGGCCTCGTCGTCGAGCGAGCGGGGCAGCGCGGTCGCCAGGACGGTGGTGGGCATCGGGTCCTCCTGCTCAGGCCGGGACCGGGGCGAAGGCGTCGCAGTACGCCACCCAGTCCGCGTTGAGGCCGTCGTCGTCGTCGGGCGGCATGACCTGCGCCATCGTCGGGTCGCCCGTGGAGCCCGCGAGCTTGCGCTCGACCGTGATCTCCACCGAGGCGGAGAAGAACAGGACCTCGACCTCCACGACCAGCGACGCCCGGCCGACGAGCTTGCCGGTCTGGAACTGGTAGGTCAGCGACAGCTCCAGCGTGATCGAGGCACTGACGAGCCCCAGCACGTCGACCTCGCCGCGGATGCGGAAGTACGCGGTCAGCAGGCCGGCGTCGGCCTCGAGCCGCAGGTACACCCCGACCGAGACCGACACGGAGCCGGACGCGACACCGAGGTCGACCGACAGGCTGGCCGCCGCCTCCAGGCCGAGCTCGAGCAGCACCAGGCCCTTGGGCGCGGCCCGCAGGCCCAGCCACCCGCCGCCGCCGACCATCATCACGGTGAGCCGGAACGGGGCGTCCTTGGAGCAGAACCGGAACCCGACCGTCATCGCGTCGCCGAGGAACGGCACCCGCGCGTCCGCGCCGAGCGCGATGTTCTCCAGGCTGAAGACGCCGACGGACACGTTGGGCAGCGCCAGGTCGAAGCCGGCGGTCACCCCGGTCGGCGCGACGTCGACGTAGGGCGGGTCCGAGAAGCCGTCGAAGGGGATGAGCCCGCGCAGCCGGTCGACGAACGACAGCGGCCCCAGGAAGCCGATCCCGCCGAACACCACGTCGACCTCGGGCTTGCCGGTCGACCCGGCGTGGAACGCGATGCGCCGGAACATCAGCTTCATGAGCGCCGTCCCGCCGGTGCCGACGAGGTTGAGGTCGACGTCGGAGATCTCCGCCAGCACGTCGACCGCCGGGGGTGCGCTCGCCGACGCCCGCACCACCACCTCGACGAGCAGCGGGTGCGCGTCCTTCGGCAGGAAGATGCCCGGAGCACCCGGGAGCAGGCCCCACGGCGTGATGGCCGGGCGCCACGACAGCCGCGCCGTCACCTGCCCGGCCGCGAGCCCCTGCAGCATCTCGGCAACACCCTCGGCCTCCGAGGCGAGGGCGGTGAGGGTCCGGAGGGTCCGCACCGGCCCGTCGAGCGAGGACCGCACCGCGGCGGGCACTCCCGGCACCCCGACCGCCACCAGGAGCGGGTCCAGGTCGCCGGCCAGGGCGACGGCGGCGGGGCTCAGGGCGTCGGCGGTCCCGGGCAGGCCCTCGACGGCGTCGACCAGGTCGTCCAGGTGGGTGCGGGCGGTGGCCAGGCGGGCGTCCAGGGCGTCCTTCGCGGTCTGGGCGACCGCCCTCGCGCCGGCGTGGGCGGCCCCGGTGACCTCGGCGCCCAGTCGTCGCTCGGCCTCGTCGAGCGCCGCCCGGAGGCGCTGCGCCTCGCCGAGCATGCTCGCGAGCGCGTCGAGGGAGTCGGACACGAACGCGGGCGCCTCGGCCAGGTCGCCGTCCGGCTCCAGCAGCTCGAGCAGGCTGAACAGCCCGAACAGCTTGGGGAACGCGCCGGCGAGGAAGACGGCCGGGTCGAACCTGCCGTCGACCGACGGCGACGGGCCGGTGCCGTCCTCGCCGACCGCCCCCAGCACCCGCGAGATGCCGCGGACCGTGAGGTTGGGCGCGACGAAGCCGCCCGAGCGGTCGGACCCGCCGGTGAAGTCCACGACGGGCGCGGTGCCCGGCTTGAGCGCCAGGACCAGCTCGCCGGTGTTCGGTGCACCGGGGACCGGTGGGGCGTCGACGCCGCGCACCGGCAGGCCGTCCGCGAGGTACGGCTGGGCGAAGACCAGGTCGACGGCGGGTGCCTGCGGGGACAGGTGCCGCATCGAGGGGACGACGGCGCGGGCCTCGAGGAGGAACGGTCGCGAGGTGACGGCCTCGGCATCGACGACGCCGTCGAAGAGCAGGTGGCCGACCTCGACAGAGGTGTCCCCGGCCTTGACCGGCGGCGCGACGGCGAGGGTCTGCCCGCGCCCGAGGATCTGCCGGACGGGGGTGTACAGGCCCGAGGCGAGCTCCGGCCGGACCACGACCGTCCGTCCTTCCCGGCTGAGGGCCTGGACGAAGACGAGCGGCGCGGCCCAGCTGCGGTCCTGGCCGCCGCGGTCGACCGTCGTCAGGGTGAACGGGAACGGCACCCCGCCCCGGGTGGGGACGAACGGCTGACGGTCCTCCGGTGGTGCGTCGATGTCGGGGGTGACCAGCGGGCTGAGGGTGACCTGCGCGAACGGGTTGTCGCGGTCGGTGGCGGGGTAGGTGCGGGTGGGCTGCCGGACGACGATGAACCAGCGCTTCCACAGGTACGCCACCGGCGTCTCGCGGTGCTTGATCTCGCGCTCGGTCACCTCGACCAGGAAGCAGCGGTGCCCGAAGGGGAACAGGAACCCGGGGTAGGCGACGCGGACATAGCCGTCGCGGCCCATGAACGCCTGGTGCCGGTAGTCGACGACGCTCCCGGACTCCCACGACTGCTTCCAGTCGAACCAGGCCCCCAGGCTGGACAGGGCGAGGTGGCGCACCTCCAGGGGAGTGTCTGCGTTCCGGGGGTCGGCGCCGGTGGTCTGGTCGACGACCGCGCCACGCGAGAAGGCATCGAGCGACATCTCGAAGCCGGGCTGGGGCGGGTCGACGCGGCCGTCCCGGTCCCGGTTCCACAGGGCGCGGACGACGCGCTGCCCGTCGTCCGGGTCCGCCCCGCCCCGGGCGGCGCCCTCGTCTCGTGGTCCCTCGGCTGCCGGTCCCTCGGGCTCGCCGTCCGGGCGCTCCTGGCCGTCGGACCGGCGGACGCCGAGGGCGGTGCGCCACAGCTCGCTGCGCCCGGCCGGCCCGACCGGGTCGCCGGAGTGGCGGAACACCCCGCGGGCGCTGGGCGAGACGACCAGCCGGTAGGGCGCCTCGATCGCCGTCTCGCGGTCGGTCGGCGGCTCGAGCGACCCCTCGCCCGCCGTGCCCGCGGGCGTCGCCGCCGGGGCGACCCGCAGCTGCAGGCGTTGCAGCGCCTCGAGCACGTCGCGCAGGGTCCACGTGATCCGGGTGCCCTCCGGCAGCTCGTAGACCAGGCGGCTGGGCTCCGCTGCCCGGTGCGCCGACGGCCGGGTCGGGGGGAGGGTGGGACCGGGGACCCCCACCGGCCAGGTCTCCTCACCCAGGTGCTGCGGCGGGAAGTGCACGACGAGCAGCGCGTCCGGACCGGCGACGAGCTCCGCCGAGCCGTCGGTCGGCTCGATCGTGCAGCCCGGTGCCTCCAGCCGGAGGTCGATCAGGTCCTCGGTTCGCAGCAGGCGCACCTCGACCGGCTCGCGCCCGTCGCGGCCGAGCTCGTCGGGCTCGCGGTCGTCGGGCTGCCCCATGAAGCACCGTTCCTCGCTCGTCACCCCGCTGGCAGGCAGCGCGGCGGGTGGTCCTGCGCCGAGGCGCGACGGCCGACGGCGAGGTGCGAGAGGCGGCCTGCGGGAGTGCGCGTCGCGGGTGGGGTCGACCCTGCCGCGGCGGCCCGGCCTCGCACCGGCCCGGTCGTCGACGGCAGGAGTGACGCTACTCAGCGTGAGGACGGTGTCAACGGTGATGGGTCGGCGTCCTCCAGTCCTGTCCGTCCGTGACCGCCCCTGAGGTCGTCCCCCGCGTCCGGGGTACCGGGCTCGTCGTAGACCGGGCCCGTCGTCACTCCTAGTCTCCGTCCGAGTCAGGACGGCAGACCACGGCCTGCTGAGGCGCGGGTGCTGGCGAGGCCGCGTCGACCGAGCCAGCGGGGGACGAGGGTGGGCCCCGTGGGGCTCGAACCCACAACCCGCGGAGTGATCCCGGGGTGTCCCGGCGCGTTCGCTCGCGTGCAGTTTGTGCAGGTCAGGGGGCTAGCGGGTCCGGTTGTTCTCGGCGGTCGAGGGACGCTGAGACCGCGGGCGTAACCGCATCCTGACCGCTCCTGCGGGTCACCATGGCTGTCGCGATGACGCTGGCTCAGCCCTCCCGCCGCGTCGTGGGCTTCCCCGGCGTCGTGTCCTTCGGCACGGGTCCATCCTCGTTTCCAAGGTCATGAACCTCCACCGAACCCAGGGCGCTTCAACCGAACAGTCATGTGTCGGTATGGCGGCGCCGTGCTAGCGCGTGCCCTTGCTTCTGGCACCTATCTGGCACGGTCGCTCGGGGGCGGCGCCTCCCGGCGGGCTGTTGCCGAGCGGCCCCACATTGCCGTGAGCCAGGTCTGGGCCGAAGTGCCCAGCCCGCCGCTTCGTAGGCAGCCGCACCTCCGACCGCAAGGTTCGTCACCTGTGCGGATGATTTGCGTGCCATCGTCGATGTGCTCCGACGCCCCCGGCACTACAGCGCAGCGGTCGACCGGGGCTGGCGCCAGGCCAGCGTCGCGACGAGCGAGCACCCAGAAAATATTCAGGCAAGCGGACTGGACAACGGTCGGCGCGGGCGGAGCACCACGGCGCACGACCTTGGTGGCCCGACTGGCGGAGCCGCCTAGTGAGTGCGCCGCTGTCTTCGACCGATGAGGTCGTAAGGTCCTCAAGATGTCGACCTACTCCGCAATGGAACGCTTCGCAGAGGCGCAGCGTCGCCTCGTGACGCAGGCGAGTGACTTCTCACTGGAGACCGTCGCGGCCATGGTCGACACCCAGGCGATCGACCCCTCGCCGGCCTACCAGCGACGTGCAAGATGGAGTGTGTCGAAGCAGTCGGCGCTGATCGAGTCGTTTCTGCTCAATGTCCCGGTTCCTCCGGTGTACCTCGCCGAGGAAGAGTTCGGCTATTACAGCGTCATCGACGGCCAACAACGCATTACGGCTGTTCATGATTTTATGCGAGGTCGGCTTGAACTGCGAGGGCTTAAAGAACTACCCGAGCTCAATAACGCCAGGATTGACGCACTGCCAGAAGCAATGAGGAACGCGCTACGCATGCGCCCGTATATCAGGGCGGTGACGCTCCTGCGCCAATCAGACCCGGACCTGAAGTATGAAGTCTTTATCCGCCTTAACCGTGGCGGCGAACGGTTGACTGATCAAGAAGTGCGCAACAGCGCGATGCGAGGCCCGCTGAACGATCTGCTCATTGAGCTTGGGTCGAATCCATTCCTCTGGCAGCAATTCAATATCACCCCGAGCTCAGAGCGGTTTGCTCAGATGGCCGACGTGGAGTACGTTCTACGCTTTCTGACGTTGCTGCATAGTTGGCCATCCTTCACTGGCGACTTGTCTCCGTCCATGGACCATTTCATGCTTGAAAACGCACACGCGGGCCGGCAGGGTCTGGAACAGTTCGCGCTTGAGTTCAATAGCGCCCTTGTCCGGTGCGAGGAAATATGGGGCGTAAACGCCTTTCGTCGAGCAGAGCAAGACACCTGGCGGGGGCGAGGGCTCTTAGGTATGTACGACGCCGAGATGCTCTCTGTGGCGCTTCTGTCCGAGGCAGAAGTCAATAAGGCAGCAGCACGAAGCGACAATGTGTTGCGCATGACGAACAACCTCTTTGACGACCCAGAGTTTGTCAAGGCCGTTACGGTCTCGACCAATACGTCGGCGAGACTGAGGTTTCGCGTCGAGGCCCTTATGCATCTCTTGCGAAACGCATAGTCGGGCAGTGTCAGCAAGAGAGCGGCTGGTTCGGAGTCTGCGGGCGCTTCTGAACCACATCGACTCAGGGGGCATACAAGACATGGCCTTACCTGGGACCGATGCGTCTGAGGCGACGCGCCTTAAAGAACGGCCTGTCTGTCACCGCCTTCGCCTGTTTCGAAGTCTTCATTCGGGAACGCCTGGACGAACTACTTGTCGAGTTAACGAAATGTCCTACGCTGCCCGATTTCGATCAACTCCCAGAAGCCCTTCAGATGGCCGCTACGAAAGGCGTCGTGGATGCCTTACGCTTTCAACTAAACCAGCGGCGTGAGAACCTCGATACACAGACGGTCGTGGCGCTATCACAGCGACATGCTGGAATGATCGCATCGACGGCCGGCAGGCCCTTCGAATTGTCGGATTGGTCGTTTGGCTGGGCGAGCAGCAATGTGGGCCCTGGAGTCTTGGTCGATTTTCTCAATGCCCTCAAGGCGCCGAAACTTTACAGCGAAATCCCCAAGGTCCTACAAGATGTCGACTTCGACTACGCAGCCGCAGGTCTTGCGGACGGCAACAAGTTCGCGTTAGCGCGCCTCGGTGGGTGGCGTCATGCTGCAGCCCACGACGCCACGGCGTCGGTCGATCTCGCACTGCTGCGAACTCGAATCACAAGCTATTTATCTGTGGCGTTCGCTTTCGACCTGCTCGCATCCTTCGCGATGCGCGTGCTCGTAGATGAGTTCTCGGGTTATGGGGAGGTTGCGCCGGATAGGAACTGTCTTCTCCTGCGGCAATTTGTGCCAGTGGTGCCAGCATTTGAATTGCAGGACATCTCTGGAGGTCGATTGCAGTCCTACTACGCCTGGGCGCAATGTCGCGCAGACATCGGCGAATTGCCGACGCCTCTGACTGGCGCAGTATTCGAGCGGGATGTACAGGGTCAGATCGTCGATTGGTTCTTCCACTGATCTAGAGGTGTGGCGGCAGTTCAGTGGATGGGCGTCCGTCGTCTTGCCTCTTTCTCGTCGTTGTAGCGGAGTGCCACCGGATGCGCGATTGGTACGGTTTGGGGGGCGGGGCACCGAAAGGCTGGAGCTCCTAACGCCCCGAGACAATAGCGAGGCGGTAGTTCGATGTGAACGGTCGCGTCGAAGTCGTGACGGTGATTAGAGACCGACGACGCACCGTACATATGGTGCTATCAGGAGAGACTATGCTTATGCAAAGCGGCGTCATAGCGAGGCGAGGGTGGTAGCTCGCTGCCTTTAAGCAGTATCTTGCGCTCGGCCTTTTCAGGAGGGGTAAGCCGTCGGTCTCCACAGGCGCAGGGATGCGAGCAGCGCTGCGCCGCACTCGCAGGCCGCCGTGCCCGTCGCTGCGCGCAGGCGAACCCGTGGATTGCTGAAGGCGCGCGCCGCCCGAAGCGATCTCCCCCATTGCCAGTCCACGGTAGAGTGTGAAGCATGGCAAAGTTGGTCGTGGTGCTGGACACCAACGTCCTGAAAGAAGACCCCGTCCTGAATGGCCCCGCGGTGAAGCGGCTGTTCGCGTTGAGTCGGCGCCAGATGCTGCACGTTGCCATCCCCGAGGTGGTGCTCCTGGAGCTGAGGCGTCAGTACACAGACGTCGTCGAGGGGAAGGTCGCGCAATTGCGCGGGATGCCCTACAAGGCCAAGGAAGCATTAGCAGAGTTGCGTATACCCTTGGATCACGAAGAGGTGAAATTGCCCTCGTTCCCGGACCTCGACTTGGCTGCGATGATGGAGAGTTACTCCGATACCGTGACGCTCCGCCTCAGTGAAGCGGGGGTAAGCCGTCTCTCGCTCCCGCGAGTCTCGCACGCTGATGTCTTGCGGCGCGACCTGGAGCGCCGGTCCCCTTTCAAGGCGAATGGCCGCGGTTATCGCGATACGTTGATTTGGGAGAGCATTCGCGAACTATTCACTGAGGCGCTCGCCCTCGTGTTCATCACCCGCGACGGTGACTTCGTCGCTGGCGGCAGCCTGAAGGATGACCTAAGCCCGGATGTGCCAGGGTACGTCCAGGTTACTTGCGCCGAGGACATCGACTCTGCTTTAGCCCTGGCGACCATACAGGACTTGGTCTCTTCAGTCGAAGCCGACTATGCCGAGTCTTTCGCTTCGGCCGAAGACATCGCCGTGGCATTCCTTGAGTCGGCAGTTGAGCAATTGCAGGATGTCGACGTGCCGGAAGATGTGTTGCGTAGTCAAGGAATCGACCGAAGCGTCTACGATGCGACTATCGAGGCGGCGGAGGGTCTTCATGCCGTCATCTGGTCCCCTTACGACGAATTCGATGGCACTACTGTGTTGGGCGAAGCCTCACTTTTGATCGCGGCCACCGCTGTCGGTTATGTTGATAAGGCGGATTCTGCTGCACTGGCAGATGAAGATTTGGCGGTCGTCAGTTGGGACACGGAGGATCGAGCACAGGTTCAGTTCCAGGTCCGAGCCCGAGCGGAGTTCGATCTCCGGATCGAGGTATCGGGTGAGTCCGTTGAGGATTGGACATTCGGCGGCTTGTCGCCGGAGTAGTGCTCGACGGGACTGTAATCAGCCGGGCGCCCATTGCCATACCTTTTTTACATCCGCGCCCGCAGAGGAGCTTGAGTTTCTATCCATAACCTCAAAGACTCGTTGGGCGGTGGTCCAAGCGGCCTCGACGTAAACCGGTGATGCGTCCGCTGAACGAGCAAGAGGCTGACCTTGTGTCAAGGGAGACAGATGTTTCCATGTGTTTCGGCTCTGCTGGGACTTCGGGCCCGAGCGCCGGAAAAGTAGATGACTGCGGCAGTGCGGTTATTCTGTGCGGGTGTCGCCAAGGACAAAACTTCTGTTTCTCGTCCGTTTTCGTTCCCATGGAAATCCTCAATCGTATGGTCGGGGCCGCGACCATTGCTTCGGCAGTTGCGCCGTGGTGCACGACTTCAGCGGTTGCCGACGTCGGTGCGGTCCAGGTCGCGCCGCGCGGGGCAGCCGCCGTGCCAGGGTCACGCTGCGCGCGAACCGGGTAAGAACCCGGGCGAGGACCCTCTACGGCATCGACTCGGTCCGGGAGTGTTGGCACTTCCTGTCGTGAAAGGCCCAGGAACTGGCGAACGATCTTCTTTAGCGCCGAGGTGCCGTATCAGCCGCCGGTGAGACCCGCGGGGGGACGTCCATGGGCACGGTCCTCGGCCGGAGCGGGTTTGAGATGCCTGATTGCCAAGGCGAGGGCGGGGGCAGGGCTGTGCGGCGGCCTGGGGTTCGCCACTCCTCGGTCTTGGTCGCGGGGACGGCTCCGGCGGGGGAGCTGCTGGCGTTCCAAGCATGCGCGGGCGGGGAGTCGTCAGTGACGTAGCGAATCTCTTGGGACGGGTCGGGGTCGGTGAGCAGCGTGGCCCGCCACAGCATCTCGAACCACGGATCGGCGACCCTGTCGTCGGTGCGCTCCGCCCGTGTCCTACTGGCGGCAAGAGGCCCGCTCGCTTCGGTAGGTCGCACGGCTGAGGCGAGAATTGCGTCGACCGGCCATCCTCGCTGCACGCCTCGCTCGACGGCGTGGCCGAGGGCCGGCCACCAGGGGCTGTCCTCCACGGTCTGGGCGTGCTCCGCACCCAGGACGGCGATTGCGGCTGCCGGCCACGCGGTTGGACATGGGCGCGTGGCGCTGGCGCCGGGGGTCGTGGGTGTGTTGCGGGTGACGCGCCACCACAGGGCGGCGGCGTGGTCGTCGGGCACCTGCCCTTGTGCGGCCGCGTCGACGAGCACGGCGCGGGCGTCCACGCCTGCGCGGGACAGTCCTGCGAGCCGGTCCGCGAGGTCGGTGCGGAACGGGTCGTGGCCGGCACTGGGTGCGAGGCGTTCCACCAGGTGGCCCCATTCCTGCCATGCCGGTGAGGGGCCGCCCTCGATCCTGCGCTGCAGGCTCTGCTGCCAGGTGCGGGCGGCCTTCTGCAGCTGGGGCGCGCCGGTGGGGCGCCGGTCTGCGGGGTCTACCTGGACGGCGGCCCGCCACACGCGCAGGTCCGCAACGACGTCCGGCGGCGGGCCCGCAGCACCCGCCGGCACCCACCCCGGGGACCCGTCGACGTCGGAGCGGACCTGCTGAGCCAGGTCGACTACGCGGGCGGCGCGGTCGGCGAGGTAGACCCCCCAAGTGTCGTCTTGAGCGAGGCGGGCCGGGACGGCGGGCAGCCAGGGCAGCGGCCCGGGACTGGTGCTGCGCAGGCCGGTGTCGTCCAGTCGCCAGTCGAGGACCGCGGCCGGGTCGACGGCGTCACCCAGGGGTCCTCTCTCCGCGTCCGCCCGCAGCGCCTCGGCGGGGTTCGCCCCGCTGGCGGTCAGGAGCAGCAGGTGGGCCCGCAGCACCGGCCAGGCGGGTGTCTGGTTGATGCCCGGCACCAGGTCGTCCGCCGCGTCCTCGACGGCGGACACGACTTCGGGGCCGGTGATGTCTTCGGCGGCGAGGCCGAGGGCGTCGAGGTAGCGGGCGGTGGCGTACCCGAGCTGGACGGCGGGGTCCGCCTGGTCGCGCTGCAGGGTGGCCGCCGAGGTCGGGCTGCCGTCGCGGGCGAGGATGGCCTCGAGGTGCTCGGTCGCGGTGCGAGGGTGCACCACCTCGGGGCGCACGACGCCGTGGGGGTCGCCGTCCCCGACGACGGGCAGGTAGACGTGGTTGGCGAGGCGGCCGCGAGTGAGCATCGTGTACAGCTGCTGCCGAGACAACGTTCCCCCCCGCCCTCCGTCGTCCCCCCCCGCCGACGAGGCCGTGCATGGTGTCCACGGACAGGCCCTGGGCGCTGTGGACGGTGGTGGCGTACCCGAGCTCGGTGCTGGTCCGGACGTAATCCGCGGGCAGGCGCACGCTGCGCCCGCTCCCGAGATGCCTCGCGGTGACTGCGCCGTCGTCGTGGGTGGCGGTGAGGGTCCAACGGTCGCCGTTCTTCACCCAGTCCGTCGCCGTCGTCCGCAGCGACCGGTCGTTGGTGCGGGTGAGGAGCAGGTCGCCCTCGCTGGCCTCGTTCCCGTCCGCCAGCCTCACCATTGCCAGCCTCACGACCGTAGGCCCGTTCCCTTGCTGGGTGGCGAGGCGGTGGGCGCGGGTTCGCTGGTTCAGGTCGCTGACCAGCTCCCTGGTTGGGGCCAGCATGATCGAGTCCAGACCGGCGGCGCGGTCGTGCTGCCAGGCCTGCAGCACCTGCGCGGTCATGGTGGTGAGGTCGCCGACGTGGACGCGGTCGTTGTCGAGGTAGAACCCGAGGGCCTCGGGTCGGCCTTCGCGCAGCGCCAGGCTCGCGGCGGCCTCAGCCCGGTCAGCGAACCGGAGGAGTTCGTCGAGGCGGAGTGCGCCGTGGCTGGCCTGGATGTCGCGCAAGACGCCGCCGGCGCCGATCGCGGCGAGCTGCTGGTCGTCCCCGACGAGGCGGACGCTGCCGCCCCGCCCGGCGACGAACTCCACCGCGGCGTGCAGGGAGATGGTGTCTGCCATGCCCGCCTCGTCGATCACCACCAGCGTGCCGGCATCGATGCCGCGGACCCAGTCCGGTGCGGACGCCATTGTGGCTTCGCCCTGTGCCACGCCCCTCGCATGCGAGTCGTGCGCGGTCTCGTGGGTCAGTGACCAGGTGAGCTTGGCCAGGGTGTCGGTGCGGGTGCCGGTCGACTCCCGCAGCGCGGCCGCCGCGGCAGCGGACGGTGCAAGCCCGACGACGTTCCCCCCACCCTCGGCCCAGGCGGCGGCCAGCACGCTCATGGCCGTCGTCTTTCCCGCCCCGGCCGGGGCGATCGCGAGCTGGACCCGCGCGCCGGAGGTGGCCATCTCCCGCACCAGGGCGGCCTGCCCGGCGTTGAGGGTGGTGCCGTTGGCGGTGGCCTCGAGCAGCGCCACGTCCACGGCCCGGGCGTCGACCGCGTGTCCGTCCCGCTGCCCCGCGAGCTCCACGAGCCGCCGCTCCGCCGCGAGGACCGCGGCCGAGGTGTAGAGGTCGCTGCCGGCGACCCGGTAGACGCTGCTGCCGTCCGCCCGCCGCAGCCGTCCAGGCTCGCCGAGGAGCCGCCCGTCCACCCTGCGCTCGGCGGTGCTCAGGGCGACCGACCGTCGGTGGAGGACTTCTGCGACGAGGGCCTCGACGGCCTGCTCGCTAGCTGGCACCGAGGCCCCGGCGGCGCGGACCTGGCGTTGTGCCTCGGCGCGGACGTGCCACACCTGCCACGTCGACCGGTTCTGCTGCAGCGCAGCCAGGGCCCGCTCGGCCGCGCTGTCCAGCCAAGCGGCGTCCCCCGCCGGGTTTGCGTGAGTCCGGCAAAAGGCGGGGGCGAGGACCTTGCCCAGCATCCGGTGCAACCCGCCGCCCTGACCGAGCACCTCATCCGCTTCCACCCGCCACACGGTTCGCTGCTCGGCGAGGGTGCGGGGTTCGTGCTTCGCGGCGCGGGTCTCCAGATTGGCCTGCTGCGCCAGGTGCAGCGTCTCCACCGGGGTCGGGGGCCGACCGTGGTCGCGCTGGAACTGGGCGGCGAGCTCGCCGCGGCGGGCGTCGATGTCCCCACGGCGCGTGGCCCACCGCTGCAGCAGGACGGTGTCGATCCCCACCACCTCCCGGACGGGCCTCTTGCCCGCCTCCGACCGAGAGGTCACCGCGCGGGGCTCGAACTGCAGCCCCAGGTCGTCGCGAAGCCTGGCCTCCAGGGCGGTGTTGTACGTCTCCGACGCCGCGACGACGGCCTTGAGCAGGACCCGCCCGTCGATCGACAACCACCGACCGTCCGTCCCCCCGGAGCTCGTTCCCCCGGGATTTGTCCCGCCGGAACCTGTGCCGCGGGTCTGGACCTTGTTGGCGACGGCTACGTGGGTGTGGAGGTCGGGGTCCCCGGCCCGGCTGTCCCGGTGGGTGAACGCCGTCGCGACCAGGCCAGTGACGTCGACCTGCCTCACCCCGTTCGTGCCGGTCCGCGTGTACAGGGCGTGGGTCTCGATGAACCGCAGCGCGTCGGCCACGGCGCCCTGGTGGGCGCGTTCGATCTGGGCGGCGACGTCGGGTGGGGCGACCGCCCAGAGGGCGCTGACCGACTTCACGGGGGAGAAGGCCAGGTCGTACCCGGCCACGGCGGTGGCCCGCGGCCGCGACAGCCGTGCGATCGTCCCGGCTAGTTCCCGGGCGTCGCGGGGTGAGCGGCCGTGCTCCTCGGCGAAGATCTCCCGCGCCACCTCGGTCCGGACCCGGGCCCGCTCGTCGGCGGAGACCGGCTGCCCGGCCGTGAGACCGGAGTCGCCGATCGCGGCCACGCGTCGGGCGACCTCCATGCGGAACGAGCTCACGTCAGCGGCGTAGACCTTGAAAGGAGCTCCCAACCGAGTCGCGGTTTGCCGGTCCCGTGCACCCGGCCCACGTGCATCGGCGTCGTGCTTCGCCTCGAGGGCGGCGAGACGGTCCGCGGCCAAGGGGTGGTGCCCGAAGCCGAACAGGGCGTGCATCTGCTGCTGTGTCACCGGGTCCCCGGCGGCCAGGCCGTCGATGCCAGCCAGACCGGACCCGATCCACTGCCCGGGCGCCTCGCCCCGCTCGGTGTAGTAGCTCGCCAGGCCGACGTGGCCCTTCTCCGTGGCGTCCAGGGCTGCGACCTGCCGGGTCAGGTAGTCGTACCCCGACCCGGCCGTCAGCTTGTGGACGCTCATCACAATCACACAAGCCGGGCCCTCTGCCCAGGCGCTCAGCCTGGAGCCCCGTACCCCCCGACAATGCAAGAGGTGTGTGGCAGATGATCTTTCGCCCTCGAACCAGGGGGGAACGAAGGGACCGTGCCGGCGTCCCGAGCCTGCGGCGGGGCTAGGCGACCGGGGGCTAGGGGAGCGGGGGCTAGGGGAGCGGGGGCTAGGGGAGCGCTGCGTATGGCTCGGAGCGGGATGCCAGCTCGGGCTGCGACGGGACGCAGCCGGGCCGGAGGGCCGCAGCCGGCACCAGGAGCGCCTGCTGCTGATCGACGCGACACCTGGTTACAGGCGACGCACCCTGAAGCCTCGCGGCGCGTCCCCTGCCCGCAACAGCCTCACAGGACTGTCGGCGACTAAGCTGGGTCGGTGGCCCGGTCGGATGTGGGGCAGGCGGCCTGTGTCCCTCAAGGCCGCCACCCTGCCTCCTTCTCGTCGCCTTGCCAAGGAGCGCGACGTTGAGCGAGGCAAGAAGGAGAAGAGTGAGCAGTCCCGATCGAGCCTTCACGTTCGTCGACTTGTTCGCCGGGATTGGCGGCTTCGCCGTCGCCCTCAGGGACCTCGGCGGCGAGTGCGTCGGTTCGGTCGAGCTCGACCGTCAAGCAGCTGCGGTCTACGCCCTCAACCACGGCACAAACCCCTTTGGTGACATCACGGAGATGGCGAACGAGGATCGAGTCGCCTTCGACGAGCACACGGTCCTCGCTGCGGGATTCCCGTGCCAACCTTTCTCGAAGTCCGGCTCCCAGAAGGGCATGGACGAGGTGCGCGGCACGCTCTTCTGGAACATCCTTAAGATCGTCGAGGCGCGTCGCCCTGCCGTGCTGCTGCTCGAGAATGTCCGAAACCTGGCCGGACCGAGACACCGCCACGAGTGGGACGTGATCGTCAAGTCGCTACGACAGGCCGGATACCACGTGTCTTCCCGTCCGGCGGTCTTCTCGCCCCACCTGCTGCCCTCCGAGCAGGGCGGCCAGCCACAAATTCGTGAGCGAGTGTTCATCACGGCCACGTACTGGCCCGAGCGATCCTGGGAAGATCCCGTTCCTGCGGTCCAGAACCGCATGGTCCGCACGGACCCTTGGGACCTCGAGAACGACCTGCCTCTAGACTCCCGTCGGCACATTCCAGGCTGCGACCTGTCCGCAGACGAGCGTCGTTGGATCGATGCCTGGGAGAACTTCCGACAGCTTGTCGTCGCCAGCCTTATGCACACCGCGCCCAACCGCCTCCTCGACGAAGTGCGACTGCCGGGCTTCCCGATCTGGGTCGACGCGTGGGAGGACGACGCCGATCTGGAAATCCCGGAGGGCACCCCCCGCTGGAAGCAGGTCTTCCTCCGGAAGAACGCGACGTTCTACACACAGCACCGGTCAGTCCTCGATCCTTGGATCAAGCAGCACGGCGTGATGGCGTTCCCGCCGTCGCGGCGGAAGTTCGAGTGGCAGGCACAGCAGGAGTCCTCCCTGTGGAACTGTGCAATCCAGCTTCGGCCGTCGGGTATCCGGGCCAAGCGAATGACTCACCTGCCGGCCCTCGTCGCCATGTCGCAGACGCCGATCCTCGGGCCGAAGCGGCGGCGCCTGTCGGTCGCCGAGGCTGCTGCCCTACAGGGCCTTCCCTCCGACTTCACCTTCGGTGATCAGCCCGACTCCGCTTCGTACAAGCAACTTGGCAACGGTGTGAACGTGGGCGTCGTGCAACATGTTCTCCGTCAGCACGTCTCGCGGGACATCGAGCGCATCCGGCTGATCGCGCCAGACCTGCTGGCTGCTGTGGGAGTTGTGCCGGTAGCTCCCGTGGAAGCCCAGCTTTCCTTGGTGTGAGGGACCGACGCGAGATGAGGTACGAGAGCGCGCGGACGAAGGCCGAGGTCGTCGCCCGGATGTACTTCCTGGGCAACCGCGTCGCGGAGCCGCTTGGCCCGGGCAGCAAGGAGAAGAAGTCGGCACTCGTTGCCCTTGGGCGCCATCTTCAGATGGACCTCGAGCCCGTCGCAGGCAAGCACGAGTGCGCGCGCCTCATCGCAAGCGCGTTGGGCGTGCCATGGGACGACACGTGCATCTCCGCTGGTGACACGATCACTCTGACAGGGCTGAACCGACTGGTCGACGGAGCCGTCATGGCACACATCACGGCCGGCACCAGCCCTGTACGTTCGCTGATACGGGAACTGGCCGGCGTGAACCCGGCACCGCGCTGGGACGAACGGGAGGCCGACAACGTGGCAGCAGATTTCAGCGAGATCGAGCAGAACATTGCTGAGGCCCTCGCCGAGCTCGCCTCAGGCGGTGCGACACCGCTGAAGGTCGACGTCGCATGGTCTGATCCGTCTTCCGGCACGGACATCTCGCTCGAGGACGGAAGCTGGCGGACGCCACTCGCGGCCGTACAGGGCTGGCTGGCGCTTCCTGCGTCGATCGACGCGACGGACTCACAGTCGTTCGACCGTTCCCTCGGTCAACTTCTCGGAGTCAGTGGCTCGACCGTCGCCCCGGGGCCTGAGCTCTTCGAGCGGCTTCAGCAAAGGCTGGAGCGGGCGGTCGCGATCAGGCAGTCGTTTCACGAGGCGCTCGAGTCCGATTCGGACAGCTCAGCCACGCTCGAGTCAGCGTCCATCTCGTGGGAAGCCGCGTGGGGAGAGGTCGAGGAGGTAGAGGAGGCCGAGGCGAGCGGCCCGATCAAGGCGGAGGCGTCGACGTGGCCGATCGCGCAGTTCCGACAGTACGCCATGGACGGCGAGATGGACCTCAACCCTTCCTACCAGCGGGCAGACGTCTGGCAGACGGCGGATGCCCAGATCTTGATCGAGTCCGTGTTGCGAGGCATCCCCCTCCCGTCGGTGATCCTGCTACAGCGCAACACAGAGGACGGGGACCGCTACGAGATTGTCGACGGCAAGCAGCGGCTCACCTCGTTGCTCCGCTTCACGGGCGCGCACCCCAGGGCCCTTGCCACAGTCCGAGCCAAAGCAGCGGAGTGGGGCGAGACCCCGGATGAAATGCTCGGCCTCTTCACCACCGACTACCCCCGGTTCAAGAAGATATGGCGCAAGCACGAGGCGACGAACCTCAGCGCCAAAAAAGAGAAGGAACTCTACTTCCCGTTTGCACTGCGGTCGACGAACGCCCCCGCACTCAGCGGGGATCTCGATCAGCTCCGCGGGCGCTACTACTCCGAGATCAGGTCCCTTGCGATCCAAGTGGGAAACGCGAAGAAGAAGATTCGAGCCCTCTTCGAGGAAGTGTCCGACTACCGGATCCCGGTAATCGTCTACTTCGAAGCCACAAGCCGTCAGATCCACGAGGTGTTCAGTCTCTACAACAAGCAGGGCAAGCACCTGAACGCAGAGGAGATCCGGAACGCCGCGTTCCACGAGCTCGACTTCATGCGAGCATTGCTCGCGATTGCCGGCGACGCCGACGGGTTTGATCGGGTCGCCCCGTTCCTGGCGCCCGTGTGGAACGACGTGAGTTCGACGGGCGTGGCACTGGCCGACCCCACTGGCCCCTATGCCTTGCCCGACGCGGGCTACAAGCGGACGAAGGCGCTGTCTTGGGTCGCCGCTGCGCTCCTGATGGAGGATGAGAGCGCGTCCACCCGCTCCACCACAGCGCACATCAACGACCTCCTGAAGCGGATCGAGACGCACGCTGACGACCCCCTCCGGAGCCAGCAGGCGGTCACGGAGGCGATGAGTTGGCTCGGCGCGGCCATGGATGCGCACCAGGCAGCACCCATGCAGATCTGGGGATCGAAGTTCCGGGGAACTCAGCCCCGGTGGCAGGAGCTCCAGCTGGTTGCGTCCCTGGTGGCGCTCGCCGCAGCCAGCACGCTGCTCGGCAACGATCTCTCCGATCGCATCGACGAGCGCGCTGACGAGCTCCGGGCTGCGTCCGATCGGTGGGCTCGTCCGAAGAAGTCCCAGTCGAGGGAGCAGTGGCAGTTCATCGGTGGGGTCGTGCGAGAGTTTCTTGACGTGCTCGGGGTGAGCGCTGAGGCAGCCGACGGCGAGATCCGCTCCCGATACGGGACCTCCGGGCTCCGCGAGCTGGTCTCTCTCCCCCAGCTCACGGAGTGGTCTGACCAATGACCCTCGGCGGGCACGAGGTAATTCGCCTCGCCTCGTCGACGACCGGATGGCTCGCCGACTACGAGCGGGCGCTCACCTCGACCGCTCTGGTCGAGACAAGTCGGCAGGTCGTGCTCGAAGACTCACAGTTCATCGCTGACCGCGCAGCGCTCGACGTGGATGATGCTCGCTGGGGTTCATCGCGCGTTCGCACCGGGGTCGTCATGGGTGCCGTCCAATCGGGCAAGACCGCATCGATGATCGGAGTGGTCGCGCGAAGCCTCGACAACGGCGTAAATGTCGTGGTGGTCCTCGCGGGGACCCAGGTGTCGTTGTGGCAGCAGAGCATGGGCAGGATCCAGTCGCAGCTCGATGGGGGCGTCAAGCCCTTGCTTCGCCGCGTCTTCCTGCCGAACCCCGACGACATGACCTCCTCACGTCGAGCGGGCCCGGCGGCGGCCTACGGCCTCCCCGCGGGCCAAGCCAGTCGGGCGCTCGAGCGGGGACGGCCGATCATCTTCGTTGCCATGAAGCAGGTCGATCACCTCCTGCATCTCGGGCAGGTACTTCACAAGGTCGTCTTCCCAGCGGCAGCGTCTGTAGGTGTTCCGGTGCGGCTGCTCGTCGTCGACGACGAGGCGGATGACTCCTCGATCGCGGACGACGGGCTTCAATGGGGAGCCCTCGACCTCGACGCGTACAAGCAGACCCCCCGCCGGATCGTCGACCTGTGGGAGAGCAGGAGTCAGCCCGGCCAGACCGTGTCGGAGCATGTCTTCGCGACGTACCTCGCCTACACGGCGACCCCGCAGGCCAACTTTCTCCAGGATCCGGAGAACCCGCTGTCGCCGCGAGACTTCGTCGGGTCCCTCCGGACTCCGGGGCCGAGCGGCGCCGTCACACCCCGCACCCTCACCTACCGAGTTCCTGAAGGCCTTCGAGGGTGGTACACGGGTGCGGACACCTTCTACGGAGAGCTCGCCCCGGAACTATGCGTTGCGAGTGGTGCCGCCAAGATGGGCGACGAGGCCACGGCCAACAGTGCCGACGCCGAGAACGCCGACTCGGCCTCCGGGGAGCTCGACATCGCGGAGATTGTCGACGCGACCCGCGCGTACCTCGTTGCCGCTGCGATCAGGGTGAGCAGGGCTTCGGGGTGTCTGGGACCGACGTCGGCCCGAGCGAGCACGTTCGCCTCCCCGGGAGACGTCGAGCGCCGCATCACCCCCATCTGCTCGATGCTGATCCACCCGTCGTCCGCGATGGAGTCGCACTTCGAAGTTGCCGACGCGCTCCAGGGCTGGTGGAACCTTGGGACGGGGCAGCACGGCGACGGGGTCCTCGCCGACATGGCCGACAACGAGCAGGAGTGGGTCGCATGGGTGGAGCGGTACCGAAACTCCAGCAAGGCAGTCTCCGCCGCTCACCACATCCCGGGGGGCTTTGCCGACGACCGTCATGTGCCGGAATGGGACGCGTTGCGCCAGCTGATCGTGGACGAGGTCGTGCCGGGCACAACGATCGCGGTCGTCAACAGCGACCCGAACGCAGACGATCGTCCGTCGTACCTTCCGTGGTGCGACGCGGACGGCTGGCACCCACCTCGCAACCATTCGACGATCTTCGTGTCAGGCAACGTGATGTCCCGAGGACTCACCCTGGAGGGGCTGCTGACCACGCTCTTCACGCGCAGATCGTCGGCACCGTTGGCGGACACACAGATGCAGATGCAGCGGTGGTTCGGCTACCGCGGCGCCTACATCGACCTGTGCCGCGTCTTCCTCTCTCCTGAGCAACTCATGCTGTTCGCGCGCTACGCGGATGCCGACCATGCCCTCAGGTCACAGGTCCTAGCCGCCATGGAGTCGTCGGAGTCACTCCCCGACTTCACGGTGCTCCAGGGCCACGCGTTCCAGGCCACCGGCAAGGTAACCGGCCTCGTGGGGCGACAGTTGCGGCCCGGATCACGCCCTTTCGTTCGGCACCTCAATCCGCCAGGTCAGGACACCACCAACCTCGCAGTCGTGAGCAGACACTTCGCGACCGCCCATCGGTCCGGCCGCTTGAAGACGGATCCGCGAGGACTTCTCGCCCTCGACGATCTGTCGCTCATCGAGTGCGCGGCCCTTCTCGACCAGATGCGCTACAGCGACCACGGACTCGTACCACTCGAGTCGGATCGGTGGCGCGCCCTCGAGCGGCAGGCGGCACTCCAAGAGGGCGACCCCGAGTACCCGCTCTATCGTGCCCCACCCGTTGGCGATCAGGGTCTCGACCTGGGAAGCCGCTCCCCCTTCGTCATCGCGGCGTACCTGCGGTTCTGGGCAGCGTGCCTGGACCGAGACGTCCGCGGGGTGTTCACCGACGATTCCCCTCCCCAACGCTGGTCGCTCTTGAACCGCGACGCAAAACGCCTGAGCCAACCGCGGTTCCGTGTCGCGGTGCGGTTCGGTGCGGGTCTACCGGTGTCGGCTGGTCCGTTCGTCGACCTCAGCAAGTCGATCGGACTCGACATCCGGGCCATGGCGCGCGACACGACGGAGGAGGGTCTCGCCGCCCTGTGGGGTTCCCGCGAGGCGACCGCAACGGGCTATGTCGGTGACGACCTCTTTGACGCCTCCCTACTAGGTGAGGCCCCGCCCCTGCACGCCGATGGCACGAGAACGGAGGGGGCCCCTGGGCTTGTCCTCTTCCACCTCATTGAGCGCTCTGACGCCGGAGGAATCGCGATCGGACTCAGCATCCCGAGTGGTGGCCCCGACCATGTGGAAGCCGTGAGCACGCTCCGTCGGAGGGGGACGAAGACCCGTGCCGAGTGACAGCACTACCTTCGAGACGTTGCGGCACGCCCTCAAGTCGGCCTTGCCAGCCCCATCTGCCCAGGAGCGGCGCATCCAGTGGGTAGGGGGCGGGCACCGGATTGGCTTCGCCCGGGACAGCAAGGGTCGGCTGGAGGTGTTCCTCCTGGGGGCTCCCCTTGATGCTCGAGAACCCTCCGTGCGGGAGCGTCTCGTGCATGACACGTGGAACACCGTGGGGGGCGAGCAACTCGCCGCCACCCGCTTCCGGCTGCCCGACGATGACCACCACGACGCGATCGCGGCCACAATCCTCCTTGAGCTCCTCGACAAGGGGTATGAGCACGACAGGGACGAGGCCTTCCGGCTCACGGAACCGCTGATCGCGTTGGCGTTGGATTCAGCGCGCACTGAGAACGCTGCGCTCACTGGACTCGCAGGCGAGCTCCTGACACTCGCCTCGATGGTCCGGCTGCACCCCGCCTCGGCCCAGGACTTCCTCGACGCCTGGCAAGGCTGGCGCAGGTCTAGCCGAGACTTCCAGCTCGGCTCTACAGGGATCGAGGTGAAGACGACCACGACCAGCGCCAGCCGTCACCACATCCAAGGGTGGTACCAGGTGGAGTGCGGGGTGGCCGCCGACGGGACCGTCGAGACAGACCTGCACCTGCTCTCGATCGGCATCCGATGGCTCCCGATGGACAGTCCGGGTGCGTCGATCGAGTCGCTCGTGAAGGAGGTTTCCAGCGCGTTGCCCGCACCGCGCCGACCGGGCTTCATCGGGGCCGTGCGGGGGTACGGCGGGGTGGGCTTCGCAATCGACGAGGACGGCACAGCCGGTCAGGTGTCACTTCGACGGCCGTTCATCTCCACCTACGAACGCCTGTACGACCTCCGGGACGATCGGATTCGATTGCCGACCGCAGCCGACTTCGCCCGCTTTACCGACCTCGTGTCCGATACCGTGAGTTTCGAGATCGAACTGCACGAGCGGGTACGGGGTGACCGGAACCCAGTCGTGGGCCTTGGTGCGGCTCTCTCGGCCCTCCTAGCGCGGCCTGGATAGCTCGAAGTCAAATGCGATCACTGACCAGACCTGGCAGTGGTTGCAAGTGATGCAAAGTCGGGTGTCCGGGGAGGGGACCTCATCACCGGACACAGCGTGCCACCGTGCCCCGGCTCGTCGATGGGTGCTATCTGCCGCCATATGTGCAGCCCGTCGTGGGACACCAAGTTCGAAATCCCGCCCCGGCGCGAGTCAACACACTCCGGGGGCGTCATTTCCGCGTCGCTTTGCGGGTGACCGGGGAACGACCGACGCGCGGTTGACGCTGCGTTCGCCCGCCACAAGCTCGCCTGTTTTATCGACGCTGCTGGTGGCCCTGATGGGCCAGACGGCGGGCTTGGGCGGGGTCTGCTGACGGTGGACCTGCATTGATGCTAAGCATGGCGGATGACTGTGCCAGTGCATCTGCCGGAGAACCACCGTGTCCGCCTGGACTGGTTCGCCAGCCGTGCGGGTCAGACGACCTACTTCCCGGAGCAGCTGCCCGACGGGTCGTTTTTGGTCAGTCGGCCGAAGGGTATTTTCAAGCCGCAAGGCTTCGAGCACGCAGTGAGCGTCCGTATCAACCTACACAGCCCCTACAAGGACGGAAGGTTCGGAGCCGCTCGGACGGCAGCTGGTATTTTGACTATCATCAGGAGAACCCAGACCCGGACCAGCGCGACACCGCGTACACCAACCGGGCACTTGTCGCCTGCATGAAAGATTCCGTGCCTGTGGGTGTTCTTCGCGAGCGAAGTGTCTCGAAAGGCAGACGTCCCGAGTACGACGTCCTCGGTCTGGCGGTGCCGGTTGACTGGAGAGATGGTTACTTCTTCTTCGAGAGCGTGACCGGATCCGCCGGGCCGCGGGGGGACACCGCCGGGCAGGTGCTGACGGCGTCCGCTGAGGACGAGTTCTCCGCCCAGCTGATCGAAACGTCCCCACCCGAGGACGACTACGACGCCCGTCGTCGCGTATACCGGCAGATCGTGGCCCGGCGCGGCCAGGTGAGTTTTCGGCGGGAACTGCTCGATGCTTATCAAGCGCGATGCGCGATCACGGGCTCATCTACGACGATGGTCTTGGAGGCAGCCCACCTTCGACCCTATCGAGGTCCCCGCTCGAACTCGGTCTCGAACGGTCTACTCTTGAGGAGCGATCTGCACACGCTTCTCGACCTTCAATTGCTTGCTTTTGACCCGACGTCAAGAAGGGTGCTCTTGTCGAGGGTTCTGTCCGGTGGGGACTACGCAGACCTGGCGGGCCGTGCCATGCGAGAGCCGACCAAGCCCCACCAGCGACCAGCCGACGACGTGCTGGCAGCGGTGCATGCGGCATTCCAGCACGCGGAGGGGCGACGCTAGCGAGTCCGTACGTCCTCGCTGTCAGACCGGTGGGCGCACACGTGCTCATTGCCCCAGCCTTGGCACAGGAGTCCGCGGCTTGTCAGGTTGAACCGCGTGGACGGGGCAAGGCGACGTGAAGACAAACGTTCAGCCAATCTGCCGTTGAGGCCACCCGGAGGCCAGTTCACCGGATAGCGTCTGCCGGAACGACCAAGGGGGGTTGTGTCGGCGGCCACCGCAAGAGTCCTTTCGCTGTTCCAAGTTGACGACAGAGAGGTGGAGGCTGTGATGCGCGGGGACTATCGGCGTTGGAACGCTGCTGTTGCGGACGTCCTGTACCCCGAGCTGACGGAGACGAGCCCCGCATACCTCGACATCGAGAGCGACGCGCTGGGCAAGATGGCAGCCGACGTCGGCTGTCCTCCCGAGCGAGCCCGGGAGGCGCTCGTCGAAGCGGTTCGTGAAGCGGCCATTCCCGACGGCCGCTGCGATCTCCGAGGGCTCGCACGCGAGCTCGCTCGTTGGCGCCGTGACGACCGGCTCGGCCCCCCACCGGTGCTGGGCTTCCTCGCCGTGACCGTCATGGCCGCTGAAGAGATGGGCCGCAGCGACGGGGACCTCCCTTCCCATGCCTACTACGCCCGGCTTGCACGGATCTTCGGGCTGCCGGACGCGGACGAGGGTCTAAAGACCCACTACAGGAGTTATGCGGAGGAGTTCTGGTCAGCCGTCAACGGGTGGCTAGAACGACTGGACGGTCGACGCGGCCTACCGACCGCCTACGCCCTGAGCCATCGGTACGTCAGTCTTCCGATCTCTCAGGCGCTGGTGAACCGCGGGGACAGGGCCCGCCTGCCGCTCGTCTTCGACGACTTGGGTCTCGCCGCCGGGATGCAGTTGTCGACCTCTGACATCGAGCGCCACCTCGAGCAGTACCTCGCCTCTTCGCACCCGAGTCTGTCGGCGGCGTTCCGCCGGCTCTGGGCGAGGCCGGCCAGCAAGGAGCGGCTTGCGTCACTCGTGTCGGTAGAGCTGGCGCACTGGGATGGCACGCTTCCCGGGACCTCCGAAATCAGGGCCCAGGGTCGTCGTGCCGTTCTCGTAGTCGACGTCCGGCGACACTTTCGTGGCACCTCCGTCGACATCGGTATGGCCATGAGGACCGCCAGCGACTTCGACGGCAAGGCCACGGCCCTGGCGGAGGACGCCTCCTGGGTGCCAGTGACCCTGGTCCCCGCGACGGCCGGGCTCTGGCGGACGATGTCCGGTGCTGGCATCGACGTCGCTTCGTTGCTGGACTCGATCGTCCGCCTCCGGGCTGACGGGGAGGTCGAGTTCATCCACCGCCCACGGAGCATCGTCCCTCTCGTGTATGACGAGCTCCAAGCCTCGTTCGTCGAGCAGGAGCGGGCGCAGCTGGCCGCTGACTCCGTGCTGCTCGTTCGCACCGAGGGTGGCAGTCGCGTGCTGGACAGGGTCCGACGCGTGCTCGACAGCTGTGCACGCCCAGGGTGGGACGTCGTCGAGGGCACGGGCGTCCCGTCTGGCTGGGTCCTGGTCGAGGGTGTCCAGCTGTTCGCGACACCAGCCGATGGAGCGCCGCAGGAGCTGGTGCCGATGTCCAGCACCCAGCTCACGCTCGCGGGCGGCGTCAGGATTCCTTCCCGGGTGCGGAAGTGGGTCGTCTCGGCTCCGCCAGAGGCCAGGGCGGTGGCCGAGGACGCGGGTGAGCTGCACGTCGTGCTTCGAGAACGGGACTCGCAGGCCGAGGTCCACCGCTGGGCCGGCGAAGGGGGGGTCCTGGTCGCTCCCCTCGGGGAGGCCGGGCTTGAGCAAGGCGACTTCGATCTAGAGCTTTACACAGCGCGCAAGAGTGCCCCTGTCCAGAGGGTGTCGGTGCGGCTTCGATCGGCAGACGAGCCAGACGCGAGCTTCGAGGACGTGGCGACGCTCGTCTACAGCACCGGTTCGACAGCGGCGGGCGCGTTGTCCGCGACGCCGTTCGACGAGGAGTCGGACACCGTTTACGTCGACGGGTCGGTGGCTGCTGGGGCCATCGATCTAGGTCTCGAGCCCCTGGTAGCACCGCGGGGCGCGCCATGGACGGCCCGTGAGAGCGCGGTGCTTGCGCGCCCGGTCGTGCGGCTCGGGTCCGTCGACCCCACGTCGTGCGTCGTCACCGGAGCACACCGGTTCGAGCTCCCTCCCTTTCACGGTGGCCGGGCGCAGCGCTACGTGGAGGGCGAGTGCTCCTCCTGCGGGCTCGTGAAGCGGTGGCCCGGATGGCTGCGTCGGGGCCAGGCTCACCAAGCGCCCGCTCGTCTTGCCGAAGGGGTCAGCGTGGCCGACCTGCCACCGGCGAGCATCGACAGGGTCTACGACTGGCCGGCGGCCCTCGGGGCGTTGGGCCACCTCGGGGGAGGCGGCATCCGGCAGCTCGAGGCGGTCGCCACCCAGCTGGAGGGCACTCCTCTGTTCGTCGGGCAGTTCATCCGGGCCATCGAGGCGCTGGGGCATGTCGACATCCAGCGCGACAGCCGGCTCGTGCCCGTCAGCTGGGCGGTGGCGGCGACCGCGGTGGCCGAGGACTCGACTGGTCGGTGGCACCTCACTGGTTATTGGCCGGACATCCTCGTCCACGAGGTCGGTGTGGCGGCGGCAGCGACCGGGGGGTTGCTGATCTTCCTAGAGCGGGGTGAGGACCCCGGCGGGTGGGTGCTCACCGGCCTGTCCGAGAAGGCGCTGAGGCAGGTTCTACCGGAGGACGTGAGCGTTGTGCCCGACGCCGGTACGGCGGTTGCCAACACGCTCCCCCCGCTGAGCCAGGTAGCGGCCGCTCTGGACAAGATTCCGATGCCGGGGTACGACGAGGCGTTCCGGTTCGACGTCCCGGCGGCCTCTTGGGTGCTGGTGCACGACACGAGCGGTCCGGGTGCCTACCGGTTGCGGCGCGGCTACGAGACGGTCGACGTGTTCCGCGACGAGGCAGATGCGCGGGCGGGGACGGCCAGCAGGGTGGACGTCTACCTGGCCAAGCACCTCGCCGCCAACCTGGAGGGCACCGTCCTCTTCGCGCACCTACGTGAGGCGGAGCAGCTCGTTCTCCCGCGCGGGTGCCATCTCCCCGGGCTTTATGGCCGCTCGGTCGCACTCGCGTCTGGCGCGCTGGGTGTCGAGTCCCGCTTGAGCAGCGGCAACCGCCGCTACTGCCACCGGTACGCCGACGTGCCCGCCGGGCTCGCCGACCGCCTCGCGACCGTCATGAGCAACTAGGAGACCCATGGACCAGCCGCTGACACCGATGGGCCTCGCGCAGGACCTGCGTGACGCCTACCTCCGGTACTTCGACACGGCGTTCTGGCTCGCAGACGAGTCGTTGATGCGCGAGCGTCGTGATCTGCTGGAGGCCCCCGGGGCGCTGGTAGGCGAGACGATGATCGAGCCGGTGGTGCCCTACCCCGGGACGGAAGACTTCTCACAGGCCTTGGACCTGGTCGGTGCAAGCCGCCGGACCGGTGCAGCCGTGGCCAAGGCGTTGTTCCCGTGGGAAGAGCGGCTCGAGCACCTCAAGCTCCGTTATCACCAGGCGGTCGCGCTACGAGGCAGCCTGAAGGACGGTGCCGCTGATGGCCGCAACGTCGTGATCACCTCTGGAACGGGCTCCGGGAAGACGGAGTCGTTCCTGCTCCCGATCTTGCTGCGGCTCGCTGAAGAGGCGACCACCTGGACTTCTCAGCCATCCCAGGACGAGTGGTGGGCCTCGTCCGATCCTCAGTGGCGGCCAGCGCGGCACGGGGAGACGAGGCCGCCGGCAATGAGAGCCATGGTCCTGTACCCGACCAACGCCCTGGTCGAGGACCAGATGACCCGCCTGCGCCGGGCGGTGGGCGTGCTCCGCACAGAGCTCGGGCAGCCGCTGTGGTTCGGCCGGTACACGAGCGGAACGATGGGCACGGGAGCGACTCCCTCACGGGCCGCGGCCCGCGAGGTCGGGGCTGACATCCGAGCACTCGCCGCCGAACGCGTGAGCCTTGAAGCAGCACGCTCGGAGAGCATCGACCTGAGCCAGTTCGTCGACCCCCGCGGCGGTGAGGTGCTGACCCGCTGGGACATGATCGCCCACGCACCGGACGTGCTGGTCACCAACTACTCGATGCTCAACACCGTCATGATGCGTGGGTTCGAGGCGCCCATGTTCGAGCAGACTCGCAGGTACCTGGCGGACGACCCGGCCCGAACGTTCACCCTCGTCGTCGATGAGCTCCACCTCTACCGGGGCACGCAGGGGAGCGAGGTGGCGATGATCGTCCGCTCGTTGCTGCGCCGGTTGGGCCTTGCTCCCGACTCGCCCCAGATCCGGGTCATGGCTACCTCCGCCTCGCTAGAGGCCGACACGAAGGGCCTCGCCTACCTCGAGCAGTTCTTCGGTCTGCCGCGGGAGTCATTCGTCGTCGAACCTGGCAGGCCGCGGCCGCTGCCCGAGCGGCCGTCGCTGGACCGGGAAGCGGTCCGGAACGGGACTGCGTCCCCCGCGACCGTGTCCGCCGCCGTAGCCGCAGCCTGCTCCGACGCCGGTCGACTCCGCGCCACCAGCCCTGCTGCGTTGGCCGCCCGGCTCTTCGGTGATGAGGATGACGGCGCCGAGCTGTTCGCTCACGCCCTGCGGATCCTCGCGGCTGCCGGGAGCGAGGACACGGCTGAGCTCGTCCCCCTGCGCGGACATGTCTTCGTCAGGAGTCCGCGGGGGCTGTGGGCCTGCTCGAACCCTCATTGTTCCGGGGCACCCGCCGACAGGTCTGCGGCCGTGGGGCGCTTGTTCTCCGCGCCGACCTCCTCGTGCTCGGACTGCGGCTCGCGCGTGCTGGAGCTGCTCTACTGCTACGAGTGCGGTGACGCCAGCCTCGGTGGCTTCGTGCTGGGCCCGGTGGGCGATGACCTGCTTATCGGACCGGGGCCGGTGGACGAGAAGCAGGCGGGCAAGCAGGTCTTCCAGCGTTCCAGCACGGAGTACGTCTGGTACCGGCCTGGGCTGCTCCCTACCGGCGAGACCTGGACGAGGGAGGGCGTGACCCTCGCTTTCGCACCCGTGACCTTCGACCCGGTTCTGGGACACGTCCAGCGTGGCGGGGCGGCCGCAACCGGCCTGGCGCTCGTGCACTCCGGTGCCACTGAGGGCGACCGCATCCCGTCGCTGCCGACCCGCTGCCCCGCCTGCCGGTTCGACTCACCGGCACAGAGCCGCAACGGTGCCAAGTTCCGCGACGGGCAGGTGCGCTCGCCGATCCGGGCTCACACCTCCGGCCTTGGAGCGACAACACAACTGTTCCTCTCCCAGCTGGTCCGGTCGTTGGCCGCAGGCAAGGCAGGCCGTGCCGCTGTCGAGGACAGCCGTACGATCGTTTTCACCGACAGCCGTGACGACGCCGCCCGCACCGCCGCGGGCGTGGCGCTGAACCACCACCGCGACGTCGTCCGGCAGCTGCTCAGGCGCTCGGTCCTGGACCAGGACGACCCGCTAAAGGGGCTCGACACGATGGACGTGCTCGAGGCCGCGTCCAAGGGGCTGGTGGAAGCGTTCATCGCGCGGCAGAAGCAGCGCGGCGGGCTGGCGTTGGACGCCTCGGACGAGGCGGCTCTCAGTGCTGCTGGGGAGCTGCTGGGCCTAGACCCGGCCGTGCCCTTGTCGGGTGTCATCGACCGGGTGGCAGAGGAGCTGGTCGCGCTGGGCATGAACCCGGCCGGCCCGAACCCGTACGAGCAGTACCTCGAGGCCGAGAGGGCCACACCTTGGTTCCGGGCGTTCGCTCCACCGCGGCCAGGGCTGTGGGAGACGCCCCCCATCCACACGGGGCGGGAGCGACTGCTCAGCAGCCTTCGCCAGGCGGTGACTGACGCCGTCTTCGACCGCGCTCGGCGTGACCTCGAATCGGTGGGCATCGCTTACGCGGTTGCGAAGGGGTGGCGGCCTGTCGAGGGGCCGATGTCACCCGAAGAGCAGGAGCAACTGCTCGGATCGGTCCTCCGGCTGCTGGGGCTCCGGGGCCGTTGGGAAGGTTCGCGCCGCGGTGGGGTGGAGCCGCAGGCCGCCGTCCCCGCGTTCGTGCGCCGCTACGTGGAGCGGTCCGTCGGCACAGCCGAGGAGGTGCTGGAGCAACTGGAACGCCTCATGGCCGGGGCGGAGGTCAACCGCGCGGTCTCGGGCTGGCTGCTGCGGCCGGCCGCGCTCGACACCACCCTCGCGCTGCAGCCCGCGGGTGGGCGCCGCTGGCGCTGCAGGAACTGCCGGTTCGTGCATCTCCAACCCAGCCTCGGGACATGCGTGAACCCGCAGTGCCATGGCAGGGACTTGGAGGCGCTGGACGGCGCGCCCGAGGTCGACTACTACGCGTGGCTCGCCGGCGAGGAGCCCCGCCGACTCGCAATCGCAGAGCTCACAGGACAGACGAAGCCGCTCGCGTTGCAGCGAGACCGCCAGAGATGGTTCAAGGGAGCACTGACCCTGTCCGAGAACGAGCTCACCCACGAGCTTGACGTCCTGTCGGTGACGACGACCATGGAGGTGGGCGTCGACATCGGCACCCTGCGCGCCACCATGATGGCGAACATGCCGCCGCAGCGGTTCAACTATCAGCAACGGGTGGGTCGGGCCGGTCGCGCGGGGCAGGCGCTGAGCTTTGCCGTGACGATCTGCAGGGACCGGACGCACGACGAGTACTACTTCGGCAGGACCAGCCGCATCACGGGGGACGTCCCCCCTCAACCGTTCCTCGACCTTGCCCGTCGGCGGATCGTGCAGCGGGTGGTCGCCGCGCTGTGCCTTCGCGCCGCTTTCCTTTCCCTGCCGACGGCCGACCGGCCCCGGTGGACCGGGGCGAGCAACCACGGGACCTTCGGCCAGCTGGTTGACTGGTCGACCGTCGCTCCGGCCGTCCGGGCCTGGCTGGCGCACGACCCGGAGGTCGAGGACATCGTGGTCCGGCTCAGCCATGGGACCGAGCTCACGGAAGCGGACACCCGCGGCATCACGAGCTGGGTCCGTGAAGAGCTGGTAGACCAGGTCACGGCGGTGGTCAGTTCGGAGCAGGGAACGGTAGACACCGAACTGAGCGCGGCACTCGCCCGCAACGGCATCCTGCCGATGTTCGGTTTCCCCACGCGCGTCCGCCAGCTGTGGGACGCCCCGATCCGATCCAAGCAGTGGCTCGAAGAGAGGGTGGTCGCCGACCGGCCCCTTCACATGGCCGTGTCCTCGTTCGCGCCGGGCGCGCAAGTTGTCAAGGATGGTTTGGTGCACGTGGTCGACGGGTTCGTCGCCTATCGGCCCAAAGGCAAGGCCGTCGAGGCGGTCAACCCTCTCGGACCCGGTCATCCTCTCTCGCGCTGTCCGTCGTGCGGGCGGAGCGAGCTGCGTCAGACCACGTCTTGCCCGGAGTGCCACGCCGAGATGGACTCACTCGTCCTCTATGAGCCGCGCGGGTTCAAGACTGACTACAAGGCGCGTCCGTTCGACGACGTGGTGGACCTGTCGTCGTCAGCCGGGATGCCGGTGCTGAGCCCACCGACCCGACCGCACGCGACCGTGCAGCTGCCCCACGCGGACCTCGCCGTGTTCGAGCAGAGCCGGCTCGTGACGATCAACGACGGCAATGGCCGCGGCTTCGAGATGGTGCCGTCGCAGCATGGTGGGTTGGAGGCCCGGCCCGGGCGCCCGGGTGCGGCTGAGGTGAGCGTGATCGGAGAGGTCCGAGTCACCGACGCGCTGGTGGTCACCCCAGCGCGCCTCGACCTCCCCACAGGCGCTGTCGCGCTGTACGACAGTTCCCAACCGGCTGGTCGAGCCTGCTACACCTCCTTGGCCGAGGTCATTCGCCGGGGAGCGCAGTCCTTGCTGGACCTGGACCCGTCAGAGCTCACCGTCGGCCTGTTGCCCAGGCGCGTTCCGGTCATCGGTGCTGCGGAGCCAGACGTGCAGGCCCAGGTCGCGGCCGCGGTGTTCCTGGCTGACACGGCGGAGAACGGCGCGGGCTACGCGGTGGAGCTCGGTGAGGAAGCAACGTTCCGTAAGCTCATCGAGACCACTTTCGACGATCTCACCGAGCGCTGGGAGGGTGATGGTGGGCACTCTGCGAGGTGCGAGGTGTCCTGCCCGGACTGCCTGCGTTCCTACGACAACAGCCGGCAGCACCCGAGCTTGGACTGGCGTCTGGCCCTCGACATGCTGGAGGTGCTTGGTGGGCGACAACTTTCCCTTGCGCGTTCGCTGCGGGCCGGGGAGCGCGGAGTGGCCGCGGCAGCCAAGGAGCTTGGCTGCACGTTCGAGGAGGTTCACGGGGTGTGGATGCTCGCTCGCGGACAAAGCGCTGTCCTGCTGTCGCACCCGCTGTGGCGTACCGACGAGCGCTACCTCGACGAGGTGCAAGCCGAAGCGCACGTGGTCGCCGAGTCGCGGTACGGCCGGGTGAGTTGGGTGGATGCCAGGTCGTTCCGTCTCAACCCGCTCGTGGCATGGCCGTTCCTACAGTGACCATCACGGTTCCCGAGCCTGCGGCTCGACCTCTCGCCAAGATGTCACCGTCGAGGGTGAGCGAGGTCGAGGCCTGTCCTCGCAAGGTCGGGTACGGCCAGGACCCCGTCTTTCGGGGCCTGCGGAGAGGAACGCCGTCGTCAGCGTTGGGGCAGGTGGTGCATGCCGTCCTCACCACGGAACCCGGCGACAGCTTTGAGGAGTCGTGGCGGTCGGCTGAAGCGACGGCACTCGATCGCTTGCGGCGGGCTTGGTCGCCCGCCACCCCTCCCGCCCCACATCGGTGGCCGGGCTGGGCGCTCGCCAGGGCCAGGGCCAGAGCGCGTTGGATGCCGATCACAGCGCGACGCGGGGGTGGTGAGGCTGGTGACGTCAGGGTGGGCGCTCCACCCCTGCCCTGGGTTGAGCGACGCCTCGACCACCCCGACCTGCCGCTTTTTGGCCAGCCGGATGTTGTGGAGCAGATCGACGGCGAGCTGCTGGTCCGTGACTACAAGACCGGCAAGGTGGATGCAGGGCCCGGAGGCAGCAGCTGGCGGCAGTTGCTCCTGTACTGCGCACTGGTCGAGGCCGTTCTTGGTCGACTGCCCGACGTCATGGTGATCGACACGCTGGGCGCTCGACATCGCGCTGATGTCCACAGGCCGGCTGTCGACGACACGGTTGCGGCCGCCCTGGCTCTGCGGGCCTCGTACAACGCGTCAGTTGGGGACGGTCCGGTCGCGGGGGCTCCAGGACCCGAAACTTGTCGCTTTTGCCCTTTCCGCCTTGTGTGTGAACCGTTCCTGTCCACGGTGCAGGCCGACTGGGGCGTCGGGTTGCCGCTCGTGGGGACGGTCGACGCCGTCGACGAAGCGGTGACCCTTCGACTGGAATGGCCAAGCTGGTCTAGAGGTCAGCTTGTGACGCTCATCGGTCTCCCCTTCCCCGACGGTGTCGCGCGCGGGCAGAGATGGGGTGTGCTGGGAGCTGCACCCCGAGGTGCCGCCGCCGTGGCCGGCTGGAGCAGCGTCGTGCACCGCTGGTCGTGAGCCCAGACCAACGACCAGCCCCAGGGCGCTGACCCCCGACCGAAGTCGCCGTGACCACGGAGGTGCGCCAGGTCAGCCTGGGACGGCCGGCGCACGCACGATCGGTGAACGTTCCAAGGCGGCTGAACGGCTGGAGGTCCCACGAAGCGCCAGTGGGCATAAGTCCGGCGTAGCTTGTCGAAGTGAGCGAACGCTGGCCTCGACGTGCGCCGCAGTCACCCAGGATCACGAAAAGTGCGGTCCGCAGACAAGCATGAACGGTCGCATCCAAGACGGGAGCCAGAATGAGTCACCTTGTCGCCTATTACGACGAGAAGCCGGTTGAACTCAAGGGTCAGGTCGAACTACAGCAGATGCCGATCGTCTCCGCCTCAGCCTTGCGCTCAGCCGAAGGCGTTATCCGAACCTCACTCGTCTACGTTTGTGTGCCTAAAGAGACTGGCCCCTTCCTAGTTCCGTTCGGCGAGTTCGACGATTCGTCGCTGCGTGACCGCTACAACGAGGCGATCCGAATCATGAACACACTCGGGGCGTCCTCCATCATCTGCGAGACCTTCCGCGAGGTGGTCGCCCGTCGCGGTTTGCGCGCTCGGGTGTTCACGCGTGGCGGCGTTGAGCCGGTCCAGCAGCGGATCGGCAACACGGGGTTCGACTTTCGGCACAGCGGTGCAGGAAGCACGCCACGTGATCCGCGGCCACTCCGTTGGCCGAACGAGTCTGGCTTCGCTGCCGCAGTCAGCAGCGTGCTGGAGAACGGGGCAAGCGAGGTCAGTTTGAACATCAAGAACAACCGGATCTACTCCCTCGAGGGGGAGTTGGGAATGAAACTAAAGAAGATTGGGTTTGACCTCGGCGCCGGGACTCAGCACTCTGGGGCCACGAGCCTTCACATCCGCGCAGAGTTTCCTGCCGCCCGACGTACGTGGAGATAATCAGTTGTGCACGAAAGTCGTGACGGGGTGTCGGCAACGGGTCTATGCGCAGGTCCGTACCCCGTCGTAGGCTGGGTGTCCGATAGGGGGGTTCGCGGCATGACGCCGTCCCGGTCCATATCTGGCGGTTGCGTGCAGTGACGCTTCGAGGCCGTGCTCGATCGTGATTGCACAGCCCGATTGACTAGCTTAGGCGTCTGGCAAACCTCTAGGGGCTGTCGGCCACCCGTCGGGCGTGCGTGTCCAGAGCGGCGACATGCGCCCGGCGTCCACTTAGGGCTGATCGCCCGGACCGCAGAGGCCCCCGTCGGCGATGTCAATGACGGCCTCATTCATTGACCCCATAACGCACGTCTGCGGAAATGTCTCCCGCGAGCAGTCCGTTAACTGCTTGGTTCGACCATCTCTCCTGACGTGCGCTCGCCGGCCGGGGCACATGGAGCGCCTCGTAGAGGCCGAATCTATTCAAGTCGACCACGGTGCCCATCGCCACCCCGTAGCTTGCGGCCGCGATGACTGAGCCACGATAGAACAGGTACGCCATGGAATATGGCAGCAGAGTGATCAGAGCCCAGCTGCCGGAGTTCCACAAGAATGCGACGGCGGCCAGGCTGGCGAGTTGGCAAACGAAGCTTAGCCGCACGGCGAGGTCGAGCAGCGTGCGCTGGTCATTTAGGTATGCGATGTGGGCCGGGGGTGCCACGAGAGCCACGTGCGGCAGCACTCTGGGTGCGTCCAGCCCATAAGACGACCCAACTGTTGTCTCGTAGTGACGCAGGACGTTGCCCAATCGCGTGGGCATTAGGAGGTCCGCCCGCCGAGGCATGTAATTCAGCAACCGTTGAGACTCAGCAATTTCGATGGCCTGGCGCAGACTGGGCTGCTCGCTCTCAGTGCCGCTTTCGAACATCTCCTGCAGCCGCATGCGCCGCTTGCGATGGAACTCGGTGCGCGCCTCTCTCAACGCGACGGCGGGGCGAGATACCCCCCAGTACCCTTCGAACAACTGCACCAGCGTGAACTGCAGTGGATGAAATAAGAGACCGAGGGCGACTGAAGCTGCGAGTAGTGCGGCAACGCCGCCCACGTCTAACTGCAGGATGGACGCTAGGCCTGCGTGCCAGTCCGGTGGCGACGTGGGTGCACCCGTGCCGGTGAGAAATACAAGCCAGAACATTAGAAGAGCCGACGGCACCAGACTGATGACGTTGAAGTAACCGCCAATCGTCCGAGTAACCTCCGATGCGAACTGGTCCACCGAGGCCATTGCTACGACCGCCGGCGGCGGCGATTCTCACAACTAGAGCACTGCATGCCAGGGGCGGGGACCTGCTTCTTCCCGCAGCTAGCGCAGACTGAGCCGCGACCAGGGTTGTGCCCCGGGGGCTGCAGCGGGGGCCCGATGGTGGACCTCACGACACCAGCACCTGGAGGCCTAACGATGAACACGGCCCCTCCTTGCTGCAGCGCAGGAGAGGAAGCATGTCGACTATCGGGCTGAAGCACAAGACGCCGGGACACGCCGAGATGGATGGAGGGGCTCGCCCCACCCCCTGAGAGGCTCTAAGGGTGTCTGCCGCCGACGCTCCACCGGACGCAGCGCTCGGCGGTCCTGGGGGCGCAGCGCGCCTCCCGTCGCGAATCTGGGCGTGGCCCGCAGTGTTCGTCTTCGTACTAGCGGTCGCTGGTCGGCTGCAGGGTCCGTACGGTGCCGCCCTGGGAGGCTTGGCGGCGTTCTGGACTGTGGTCCTTCTGTTTGGTCGAGACGTCGTTGCCCGACGGGCCCTGCTAGCGCTGTCCGCACTATGTGTGGTTGCAGCAGCTTGCGTTGTCTACGGAGAAGCGGTGGGGATCCCACAACTCAGTACCGAGCCGCTGCGGCCTCCGCCCTCTGTCTCCACCAGTACTCCTTGAGGGCCTTCGGTCCCAAGTTGGCGTGACCTCGGACCGGCTCAACGTTCGTACCACCATGGCAAGAGGCCAGCGCGCGGCATCATCCGCGACTGACCGCCTGGGCCCTGTATCCGCCTTGGGTAAGTGAAGGCAGATGTAACCGGGCCCCCGTCGGTGGTGCACAGGGGACACGGTCGTCGGCCTCGTTGTGGACGACCGCCGCGCGACCCCGCGCAGCGGTCAGGCTGATCGAGGAGGTGGGCAGCATGGAGCAGAACATGATCGGGGCGCGGGGCGTGAGCCCGTCGGTGAAGCGGATTCCGACGGGTCCGACGTCACCGGAGGACCGGCTCTGGACGGTGCACGACGTGTCGGCGTTCCTGGGCGTGCCGGTGTCGACGCTGTACCAGTGGCGGGTGCAAAGCCGGGGTCCGGCCTGCCGGCGGATGGGTCGGCACCTGCGGTACCGGCCGGAGGACGTGCGGGAGTGGGTTGCGGGGCTGGGTGATGCCCGGGTGGCCTGGTGAGCGCCCGGAGGCTCACGATTGGGGAGCACGGCACCATCGGCTTCCGGGAGCGTCCCGGGGGTGGCTTCACGGCCGCGACGTACTACCGGGACCTCCGCGGGCTGCGCCGTCGCCTCGAGGCGTCCGCACCCTCGAAGTCGGTGGCCCGGCGTCGGCTGCTGGCGCGGTTCGAGGAGACGATGCGCCTCGGTGGCTCGGCCGGTTTCGACCCGCGCACGACGCTCAAGGACGTGGCCGAGGAGTGGCACGCGGGCATCGTCGAGCGGGTCGATGCGGGACGCCGGTCGCCGACGACGGCAGCGCTCTACCGGCACGCGTTGAACCGGCACCTGCTGCCCGAGCTGGGGGCGCTGCGGCTGTCGGAGCTGACGACCGCCCGGCTGGACTACTGGTTGCACGACGTCCGTCGCCGGAAGGGCCACTCGACGGCGAAGCTGTGCCGGTCGGTGCTGTCCGGCGTCTGCGGGTACGCCGCGCGCCGAGACGCGATGCGGGTCAACCCGGTCCGAGACGTGTCACCGCTGGAGAGCGACCTCGGCGAGCCGGCGCGGGCGCTGACGAAGGCCGAGGCGGTGGAGTGGCTGGCGCTGTTGGAGGGCGACGAGTACGCGCGTCGGATGGACTTACCGGACTTCGTGCGCTTCCTGCTCGGGACGGGGCTGCGGATCGGGGAGGCGGTCGGGGCCCGCTGGGACGACGTCGACCTCGACCGAGGGACGTTGTCGGTGCAGCGGACTATCGTCCGGGTGGCCGGCGCAGGGCTCGTCGCGCGCAAGCCCAAGAGCCGCGCCGGGGTGAGGGTGCTCGGTCTTCCCGGTTGGCTCGTCGACCTGCTCCGTGAGCGGCAGGTGTCGGCCCGCTCCGTCGAGGAGCCGCTGTTCCCGGACGCGTTGGGTGGCTACCGGGACCGGAACAACGTCGAGGCCGCATTCCGCGCGGTGCGGTCCGGGACGGCGTTCGAGTGGGTGGTGCCGCACACGTACCGCAAGACGGTCGCGACGTGGATGGACGCGGAGGCCTGAGCGCGCGGACGATCGCGGACCAGCTGGGGCACTCGCGCATCTCGATGACGCAGGACGTCTACATGGGCCGGCGCGCCGTCGACGCGTCTGCGGCGAGGGTGCTCCAGGCGGTCGAGCTACCTCCTCGGATCGCTGCGAAGGAGTCGGCGTGACCGCGTCAGGGCCGCGTGACCGCATGGTGACGGCCGGGTCCAGCCGAGGTGGGAGGAGAGGGCCAGTATGGCCCCTGACCTGCGATAATGGTGGGCCCCGTGGGGCTCGAACCCACAACCCGCGGATTAAAAGTCCGCTGCTCTACCGATTGAGCTAGAGGCCCGACAGTGCGCAGGCCACCGACAGGGAAGGACCAGTCAGGACTGCGCGCGCCTGACGAGGCTAGCGTCGTGGGTACCGGAGCGCTCCGGGCCCCACCGGTCCGCAGCCAGCCTGGAGCGCGCGACGTCCGGCTCTCCGCTCGTGACACCCCAGCCCCAGGCCGTGACGGGCCGAGCGGTACGAGGTTCAGAACCGAGTGGTCGCCCGGGTGCGGTACTCGAGCGAGCGGATCAGCTGGTCACGCACCCAGTCGTCGCCCTCCACCTGTGCTGCAGCGGTCCAGCCTGCGAGGCCTGCCGGCTCAGCGTGCCGGCCGAGCAGGTCGCAGTAGAGGTCGTCGACCCGGCGGGCGGTCGCCTCGTGCGAGTCCCAGACGCCGAGGACGGCGGCGCGACGGCCCTGCGACCGGACGACGCCGACCCAGCCCTGCAGCCCGCTCGGCTCGACGTCCCGGCCGAGGACCTTCCGGTAGAGGTCGCTGACGAACGCCTCGTCGTTGCCGCCCGCCCTGAGGTAGAACTCGTGGCTGCCGAGCAGGTCGACCGGGAGGTCCTCGAGCCGCACACGCCCGCGCTCCGCCTCGGTGCGCCAGCCGACGAGCCCCACCTGGTCGACGTCGCGGCCGAATGCGAACCGGTACGCGTCGTTGATCTCGCGGTGGCGGTACTCGGTGCTGGTCGTGATGCCGGCCGTCATGGCCGTCGGGTCGCCGCCGTCCCGCAGCACGAGCTCGGTCCAGCTCTGCAGCCCGCCGGCGTCCGGGGCCCGCCCGAGCAGGTGCGCGTAGAGGGCGGCGACGTGCGCCCTGACCGGGGCTGCCTGCGGGGGATGGATGACGGTCGTCGGCAGCGGGCGCCCGGCCGGGTCCGTGAAGACGTACCCACGAGACGCGTAGCTGTCGATGATCTGCGGCAGGGCTGCGACGGTATTCGAGCGGTTGCTCGTCACCTGCGCCTCGGGTTCCGGTGAGGCCTTGCCGTCGTGCAGCAGGACGATCGGGTGCTCGTGGGTGCTGACGGACCGCGTGACGATGGCCTGGGTGGAGGCACTGGTCGTCGTCGCCGCCTGGGCGGCGTCCTCGCCGGAGACGGTCCAGTGGGCGATCGTCAGGCCGCGGTCGCGCGTGATCTCCGAGGTGAGGGCTGTGCTGTGCCAGCCTCCGGGGCCGCGGAAGAAGCACGGCGAGACGCCGGTGACCGCGCGGATGGTGTCGGTCGTCCGCGTGATCTCGTCGATCTGCACCGCGACCGGCAGGGCATCGAACCTCCCGTACACCGCTGCCCCGGGCACGGCCTGCGGGTGCGACCAGGTGTGGTTCGCGATGACGTGGCCCTCACGGACGATCCGGCGGGCGATGTCAGGGTGAGCCTGGACCGCGGCCCCGGTCACGAAGAAGACCCCCCGCACGCCGCGGGCGCCCAGCGCGTCCAGGACGGCCGGGGTGTGCAGGGACGGACCGTCGTCGAAGGTCAGGGACACCGTCCGGGCAGAGGTCGCAGGCGACGTCACGAGCTTCTGGCCCGCGCTGGCGGGGCAGCTGCTCGCGGCAGCGCTCGCCACCGGTGCTCCGCCGGGGCCGACCGGGAGGGTCGGCGCGACGAGTGCGAGGGCGAAGGCGCCGACGGCCAGAGCCAGGACGTGCGGGCGGAGGGCATGCGGTGCGCGTCGACGGCCGGAGAGCATGGTCTCTCGTCGGCTCCTGGCACCGGCTCGCTGAGCGACGTGAGCGCGCGTGGCCCGGATGGATGCACGCGGTCCGTCGTGGCTGGAGGGGGCGCCTGCACCGGCGTCGGTGGACCGCGAGAATGACCTCGTGGGCGGCGACTGGACCGACGAGCGCAGTCGCATCGTCGCCGCCCAGGCCGCGGCCGCCGAGCGCGCTGCGGCCAAGGAGGCGGCGCAGGCGCAGGTGCTCATCGACGCCTTCGTCGCCGAGGCAGCGCGTCGAGGCATCGAGCCGCACCCGCTGCTGGCGCCCGGGAAGGACCTGCGTCGCCGTCGCTACCGCACCGGCCTCGTCGGCTGGTACCTGTCGCGGGACGAGCGCGTGGCCGTGGACACCGACGGGCGGTACTACGTGCTGCGCGCGCAGGGCACCCTGCGTGAGCGGCTGACCGGGGCGCAGGTCGAGCCGATGGACCCGCCTCTGGTGGTGGGCCGGGGCGCGCGGGACGGCGAGTCGATCGACCTGCAGCGGCTGCTGAACCGTCGGCTCGGCGACCCGGAGTGACCGGTCCGTAGAGGTACGGATCGCACGACGACGCTGGGGCCGGTCAGCGCACGGACGCCGGCAGCGGCTCGACCCGAGCGGCCCACGCCCGGAGCGTCGCGTCGGCCCCGGTGCGGCACGCCACGAGCGCGCAGGCGATGGCGCAGGTGGTGTCCCGGTCGCCCAGGCCGGCGACGGTGCGCCAGAACGTCGCCTCCAGGTCGTCGGCGGACTGCACCAGCGACCACAGGACGAACGGCACGGTGTCCCACGCGGACCCCTCGCGCCCGGTGCCCAGCACCGACGCGGCGTGCGCGATGCTCGCCGGGTCGTCGCCGACGGCGCCTCGCTCGACCAGGTCGACGACTGAGCGGACGCCGTCCTGGACCTTGCCGGGCGGGCAGACCGACTGGGCCGCGTCGAGCAGCACCCGCCATGACGGCAGCGGCCCGCCGCGGGAGCCGGCGAGCATCGAGGCGACGGCTGCCACCGCGGCGGCGCCGGTCCGACCTTCCTGCTGGTGATGGGTGACGGCGGCCTGCTGCGCGGCGAGCGCGCCGGCCCGGTCGGGGTCGCCGGCGTGCCAGGCGCCGACGACCGCCGCCCGCATGGCGGCGCCGTTGCCGTACGACCCGGCGCCGAACAGCGTCGCCGACTCGTGCCGCCAGTCCGCGCCGTGCCGGACCGCCCACAGCAGCTCGCGGGAGCCGTGCCCGTAGCCGCGGTCCATGTCCATGCTCCGCGCCAGGTGCTGCACGAGCGCGTCCTGCGGCAGGTCGCCGTCGTACCGCTCGAGCACCGCGACCACGCTGGCCGACTGGAGCGTGTCATCGGTCCACCGCAGGCCGCCGGCGGGCACGTCGGGCAGGCGGCGCTCCTGGATCCTGCGGGACGCCACCTCCGGGGGACCGAAGTACCGCTCGCCGTGGGCGTCGCCGATCGCGCAGCCGAGAAGAGCCTCCATCGCCCTGCCACGAGGGTCGACGACGACGGGAGCCGCGAGGCCCGGGCCACCGCGAGTGCAGGGCGCGCCGGTAGTGCCCGTCGAGTCGGTTGCGCCCGTTGCGCCCGTTGCGCCCGTTGCGCCCGTCGAGCCGGTCGCGCCGGTCGACCCGGCGCCGCGGTCACGCGCGTGGCCGGTCGTGCTGTCGTCGGTCACCGGTCGATCATGGCCGCCCGGGCCGCTGAAGGGGCTCGGCCGGAGGAGCGAACCGCTCGCGCGCCTACGCTCGCCGCCGTGACGACGGAGGCAGCCGGACCGGGCGTCGCCGACCTCCTCGCCCGGCTCCCCGTCGGGCACTCCGAGGTGCGCTACCGCGGCCGCCGGTGGTCCGTGACGCGGACGGTGCAGCAGCACGGGCGCGTCGAGAAGCTGTGGGCCGAAGAGCTCGGCGGGCGGGGCGTGGTCAGCGCGAACCTGTACCGGGGGGCGACCGGCGACCGGTTCCGGCCCTGCGAGATGCCCGCCGCGGTCGTGCTCGACTTCCTCACCGGGTGGTCGCCGACGGACTGACTCACCGCCCGGTCGGCCCACCGACGGCGCGTGTCCTGGACGCGCCCCGCACGCCGTGCGACCGTCGGGACGTGACGATGACCGACGAGGCAGCACGCCAGGGCTCGACCTGTGTCGGGTGCGGCAACCCGGTGCCCACCGCCGGGGCCTGCGACGCCGGTTGTCCGCCGGAGCCCGCCGTGCAGGGTCCGCCCGCCACGCAGGACTGACGCCCGGGCCGAGCAGCGCCCATGCCACGGCCGCCGTGACGAGGACCGAGCTCTCCTGACGGGGCCGCAGGTGTCACCGGACGCCTGGCCGGCGACCGGCGCCGCCCTGGATTGCGGCCGCCCGTCCGCCGACGGAGGGTGAGACGTGCCAGACGTCTCCGCCCGCGACCGCCCAGCGGCCGACAGCCCCGACCGCGACAGCCACGACGACGGCAGACCTGGTGGCGGCAGTCCCGGCGACGGGAGCGACGGCAGCCCCGACCCGCGCCGCTGGCGCGCGCTCGCCGTCACGCTGCTCGCGGGCTTCATCGTGCTCTTGGACGTCACCATCGTCGCCGTGGCGCTGCCGTCGCTCCAGCGGGACCTCGACGCGAGCGCCTCGCAGGTGCAGTGGGTGGTGTCCGGCTACACCCTGACCTCCGCGCTCATGCTCGTCACCGGCGGGCGGATGGGCGACGCCTGGGGTCGTAAGCGGATGTTCGTCGTCTCGCTGGCCGCGTTCGTCGCGTGCAGCGCGCTCGCCGGCCTGGCGCCCAGCGTGGAGTGGCTCGTCGCCGCCCGGCTGCTCCAGGGCGTCGCGGGCGGCGCGCTCACCCCACAGAGCAGCGGGCTCATCCAGCAGATGTTCTCGCGCGCCGAGCGGGGCCGTGCCTTCGGCATGTTCGGCGCCACGGTCGGCCTGGCCACCGCGCTCGGGCCGGTGGTCGGCGGCGGGATCCTGGCCGTGGCCTCCGGCGAGGACGGCTGGCGCTGGATCTTCTACGTCAACGTGCCCGTGGGGGTGCTCGCCCTGGTGCTGGCCATGCGGCTGCTGCCCCGCGACACCCAGCGAGGCGGGCTGCGGCTCGACGTGGTCGGCACGCTGCTGCTCGGGCTGGCGACGTTCGCGGCGCTGCTGCCCCTGGTGACCGCCGAGGACGGCGGGCTGCATCGGCTGTGGTGGCTGTTCGCCGTGGCGGCGGTCCTCGGGGTGGCGTTCGTCCGGTGGGAGCACCGCGTCGTCGCCCGGGGCGGGGCGCCGCTGCTCGACCCGCGCCTGGTGAGCAGCACCCCCGGCTACGCGGCCGGCGTCGCGCTCATCAGCGTGTACTTCGTCGGGTTCAGCGGCGTGTTCCTCGTCCTCGCCCTGTTCTTCCAGACCGGCCTGGACTACACGCCGCTGGCCTCGGGGCTCGCTGTGACGCCGTTCTCGATCGGCGCGGCGGTGTCGGCGGTGGTCGCCGGGCGGCTGGTGGGCCGGTTCGGCCGGACGCTGACGGTGCTCGGCCTGGCCGGCGTCGCCACCGGGTTCGGGGCGACCGGTCTGCTGCTCATGCTCGCGCCGGCGTCCCAGGCGGGGTGGTGGGCGGCGCCCGCGCTGCTGCTCGCCGGGCTCGGCGGCGGGTTCGTCATCTCGCCCAACACGACCATGACCCTGTCGTCGGTGCCGGTCGAGGCGGGCGGGGTGGCCAGCGGCACCCTGCAGACCGGGCAGCGGGTCGGCGGGGCGATCGGCACCGCGCTGCTGCCCGGCGTGTTCTACCTGGTGCTCGCCGAGGACAACGCGCCGCACGCCGTCGCGGTCGCCCTCGGCGGCGCCACGGCCGTCGTCCTCGTCGCGCTCGTCGTCGCTGTCCTCGACCGGCGGGCGGGCCGGCGCCGTGACGAGGCGACCCGGACGGAGGACGAGGAGCCGGTCGCCGCCGGGCGCGGCTGAGCCTGGCCGGACCTGGATGCCGCCGGGCGCGGCTGAGCCCGGCCGGGCCCCACCAGCGGAGGGCCCACCGAGAGCGAAGGCCCGCTCAGCCCGGCGCGACCACCCGCAGCAGGTGCTCCGGCAAGAGCGGCGTCGGCACGCCGAGCCGGTCGGCTGGCACGTGGTCGAGCAGGCGGCGCCACGACTCGCAGCGGTGGGCTTGCGCCAGCCGCAGCGCCGCGCCGACGAGCCGGTGCAGGTGCGGCCCGCCCCACGCGTCGAGGTAGGGCGCGACCAAACGACGGACGTACGGGTCGTCGGCGGAGGGGCCGTCGGGCCACGTCCCGGTCGCCATCGCCAGCGGCACCTGGAGCACGGCGAACGGGTGCGACCAGAACGCGTCGCCGACGTCGAAGCACACCGGCCCGCGCGGGCCGCGGGCGACGTTCCACGGGTTGAGGTCGTCGTGCTGGAACGTGCTCGGCAGCCCGGCGCCTGCCAGCTCGTCGCACCAGCCGCGGACCGCAGGCAGGCCGTCGCGCACCGCCCGCCAGCCGTCGGCGTCCAGGTGCTGCGGGTCGCCCGGCGGCAGGGCGGCGAGCCGGTCGGCGAGGGCCTCCACCCAGCCCGGGAGCTCCTCCACCGTCAGCGACGGCAGCCCCGCCGCCCGCAGCCGGTCACCGGCCCCGGCCAGGCGCTGCTGCACCCCGGCGTGGTGGGCGAGCAGGCCGGCGAGCTCCGCCTCGGAGATGTCCCGGTCGCCGCGGGGACGCACCGCGCCGGCGTCGGGCAGCAGGAAGCGGCCGCGGGGGGCGTCGACGGCCAGCGGCGCCGGGAAGTCGTCCGGCGCCAGCGCCGCCAGGGCGGCGAGCACGGGCCCCTCGAACGCTTGGCCGGGGTTGCACTCCTTGGCCCAGACGGTGCCGGTCGTGCTGGGGTAGCGGCGCACGGCCGACCAGAACCGGGTCTTGACCTCGGTGCCGGGGCCGGTCAGCGCGGCGCCGCGGTCGGCGAGGACCTCGGCGACCCAGGCGTCGGTCTCCTGCTGCCAGGCGCGGCCCTGCCACCGGGCGAGCAGGTCCTCCACGGCGGCAGGCTAGGCGCGCGCCACCGACCGGGGCACCCGTACGGCGGGCCGACGGCGGGCGCCGGGGGGACCCGCGCCCTCGGGCACCAGCAGGCTGCTGCGGGGCGGGCCGACGGGCACGAGCGTCTCGTCCAGGTCGGCGCGAAGGGTGGTGAGCGCGTCGAGCAGGTAGTTCTGCCGCACCTGCCAGGGACGGCGGTCGCCCTGGCGCGGGAACGCGTGCACCGAGCGCTGCACGTACCCCGCGGCCAGGTCGAGCAGCGGTCTCGGTGACAGCCCGGGCGCGGCGACCGGCACCACGGCCGCGGCGTCGTGCCGGTCGGCCCAGCGCAGCACCTTGACGACGAGCCGGTGCGTGAGGTCGGCGCGCAGGGTCCACGAGGCGTTGGTGTAGCCGATGCAGACCGCGAAGCTCGGCACCCCGGTGACCATCGCTCCGTTCCACACGTACTGCTGCGACAGGTCGACCTCGGTGCCGTCGACCCGGGGACGCAGCCCGCCGAAGGCGCGCAGCCGCAGCCCCGTGGCCGTGACCAGCACGTCCGCCTCGACCAGCCGGCCGGACTGCGTGAGCACGCCCTCGGGCACCACGCGCTCGATCCGGTCGGTGACCATCGTCGCCCGGCCGTCCCGGACCACCCGGAACAGGTCCCCGCCGGGGCTGGAGCACAGCCGCTGGTCCCAGGGGTCGTAGGCCGGCGTGAAGTGCTCGGCGACCAGGGCGGGGTCGCCGAGCGCACGGGTCGCGAACCGGGTGAGCAGGCGGCGTGCGGCCTGGGGGCGGCGCCGGCAGTACTGGTAGAAGCCGGTGGTGGTGGCGATGTTCTTGGCCCGGACCAGCCGGTGCGCCAGGCCGGCCGGCAGCACCGCCTGCAGCCGCTGGGCGGTGCGGTCGCGGCTCGGCACAGCACCCACCCACGTGGGGGAGCGCTGGAGCATGGTGACGTGCGCGGCGGCACCGTCGCCGCGCAGCAGGGCCGGCACCAGGGTGACCGCGGTGGCGCCCGAGCCGACGACGACCACCCGGGCGCCGGCGTGGTCGAGGTCCGCGGGCCAGGACTGCGGGTGCACGACCCGGCCGGCGAAGCTGTCGACGCCGGGCAGCTGCGGGTCGTGCGGGCTGTCGTAGTCGTAGTACCCGGCGCAGCTGTAGAGGAAGCCGCACGTCATCCGGTGCGTCGCCCCGCTGCGGGGGTCCTCGACGGTGAGGGTCCAGCGCGCGTCGGCGGTGCTGAAGTCGGCGCCGACGACCTTCGAGGAGTACCGGACGTGCTCCCCGACGCCGGTCTCGGCGGCGGTCGCGCGGATGTAGTCGAGGATCGCGGGCCCGTTGGCGAGCGCCTTGCCGTCCGGGTCGCGCCACGGCCGGAACGAGTAGCCGAGGGTCGCCATGTCGGAGTCGGAGCGGACGCCGGGGTAGCGGAACAGGTCCCACGTGCCGCCCAGGTCCTCGCGTGCCTCCAGCACCGCGTACGTCGTCCCGGGCCGCCCGGTCTGCAGCCGGTAGCCGGCCCCCACCCCCGACAGGCCCGCCCCGACGACGACCACGTCGACGTGCTCGAGCCCGCGGTCCTCGTCGCCCCCGGAGCCGTCCTCCGGGCCGGCATCCCCGTCCTGGCGCACGTCCGCGCCCCCCGTCGTCACCACGGCACCACGATGCCTCCTCTGTCCGGTCGCCCGCCGCCCGGGGTGGGCGGGGCACGCCCGGGAGGGACGGGCCACGATGGGCACCCCGCCCGCCCCGAGAGGACCCGCCGATGCCGCTGCCCCCGTTCGAGTTCGCCGGTGCGCGCGCCGTGCTCACCGGTGCCGCCAGCGGCATGGGGGAGCAGATGGCCTACCAGCTGGCCGCGCGCGGCACCGCCCTGGTCCTCGTCGACCGGGACGCCGACCGGCTCGCGGCCGTCGCCGGCCGCATCCGGCAGGAGCACCCGGACCTGGAGGTGCGGACCGAGGTGGTGGACCTCGCCGACGCCGCGGCGGTCGACGCCCTGGTCGAGCGGGTCGTCGCGGCCGTGCCGTCGGTCGAGCTGCTGGTCAACAACGCCGGGGTCGCGCTCGGCGGGGCGTTCCTCGACCTCACCGCCGAGGAGTTCGACTGGGTGCAGGCGATCAACTTCCGCGCGCCGGTCGCGCTGTGCCGGGGCTTCCTCGCCTCCGGTGCGCTGGGCCCGGGCGGGCACGTGGTCAACGTGTCGAGCCTGTTCGGGCTCATCGGCCCGCCCGGTCAGTCGGCGTACTCCGCGTCAAAGTTCGCGCTGCGCGGGTTCAGCGAGGTGCTGCGGCACGAGCTCGCCCCGCTCGGCACCGGCGTCACGGTGGTCCACCCCGGCGGCATCCGGACCCGGATCGCCGAGAGCGCCCGCGTCGCGGCGAGCGCCGAGCCCGAGGAGGCCGAGCGCGGGAAGGCGGCCTTCGAGAAGCTGCTCACGTACCCGGCGGACAGGGCGGCGACGGTGATCCTCGACGCCGTGCAGCGGCGCCGGGGGCGCGTGCTCGTCGCGTTCTCCGCGGTCGCGCCCGACCTGCTCGCCCGGCTCGCGCCGTCCCGCTACATGCGCGTCCTCGCGCTGCTCACCCCCCGCGCGGCCCGCCAGGCCGGCGGCCTCGGCCGCGCCCGGGCACGCCGGTGAGCGCCGACGGCC
>NZ_JBBEOI010000009.1 GCF_037860755.1 Aquipuribacter hungaricus
CGAGGACCCGTGGCCGCCGTCGCCGACCTGGTCCGCGGACCCGACGGCGACCGACGGTGCCCGGTCGCCCGAGCCGTCCCCGCCGTCCCCGCCGTCCGAGCCGGGCGTCCCGTCGGAGGACGGGGAGCCCGCGGTGCCGTCCGTCCCGGCACCTGCCGGCCCCGGCACCGTCGACGACGGCGCGCCCGACCCGTCGGCCACCCCGGCACCGGCGTGGCTAGGCACCCGGGCGCTCGCGGCCGCGGGGGCCGGCCCGGTCGCGCCCCAGGACACCCCGGCAGAGCTGCTCGACCGCCGGATCCTCACCCCCGACCTGCTGCCCCCGCCCGCCGACGGCACCTTCGCCCCGACCGTCGGGCCCGTCCCCGCGGACGTGCTCGCCCGCTCGACGTGGCAGCCCGGGTGCCCGGTCGCCGCCGACGACCTCCGCTACCTCACCGTCCAGCACCACGGTTTTGACGGCCGGCTCCACACCGGCGAGGTCGTCGTCCACGAGGACGGCGTCGACGCGGTGCTCGCCGTCTTCGGGGCCATGCACGCCGAGGGCTTCCCGCTGGAGGAGGTCCGGGTCATCCGGGCCGACGAGCTCGACGCCGCTCCGACGGGCGACGGCAACGTCACGAGCGCCTTCGTCTGCCGTCAGTCCGTCGGCGGCGGCCGCTGGTCCCGGCACGCCTACGGCCTGGCGCTGGACGTCAACCCGTTCCACAACCCGTACGACCGGGGCTCGGGCGACGACCGGGTCGTGCTGCCGGAGCTCGCGACCGCCTACACGGACCGGTCGCGGGAGCTGCCGGGGATGCTCACGGCGGGCTCTGCCGCGGTCCGCGCCGCGGACGAGGCCGGGTGGGGCTGGGGCGGCCGCTGGTCCAGCGCCAAGGACTGGATGCATCTCAGCGACGACGGCAGCTGAGGGGGAGCGGGGCCCGGGGCCCGTGTGTGTCCGAGGGGGGACTTGAACCCCCACCCCCTTTCGGGGACTAGCACCTCAAGCTAGCGCGTCTGCCATTTCCGCCACCCGGACGAGTGGTCCGCCGAGGCGTGGTGCACCAGGGCGAGCGACCGGAAAGATAGCACGGTGACGGGGTCGTCCCCGCGCCTCCGGTGGCCCGCGGGACGGGTCCGGGCCGGTCGCGGGCACCGTCGCGTCGCGGGTCGTGCCTGCACCGGCGCCGCTGTCGTGGCAGGTTGACCCGGCACACCGTCGTCCGGAGGTCTGACCATGACGCCCAAGCTCCTGCTCGTCGCCTCGATGACGGTCGTCGTCATGGCCACCGCGGGTGGCTGCGACGCGCTCCCGGGCGGCACGCCGACCCAGGTGCCGACCGTGCTCCCCGACGGCGTCCCGACGCAGCTGCCCGACGGTGTCCCGACGCAGCTGCCGGACGGTGTCCCGACGCAGCTGCCCGACGGCATCCCCACCCAGCTGCCGGCCGTCCCCGCGGTCCCCGGGCTGCCCGGGGGAGAGGCTGCACCGACCGACGGGGTGGCGGCGCCCCTGCCGTCCGCCGCGCCGTCCCCGGTCGCCTCGGAGCCAACCGGCATCGTCGACGACGCGGCCGACGCGGTGGGCGGCGTGCCGTGGTGGGTGTGGACGCTCCTGGTCCTCCTGCTGCTGGGCCTGCTCGCGGCCATCGTCGCCCTGCGCCGCGCCAAGGCGGCCGAGCTGGAGTGGGCGGCGCTGTGGCACGAGCTCACCGGTGAGGCGCGCTGGCTCGACGAGCGCGTCGTCCCCGCGGTGCAGGACCGCTCGCTGGACCCCGGCACGCTGTCCACCCGCTGGCAGGACGGCTCCCGCCGGTTCGACGATCTCGACCGACGGGTCTGGGCCGCGGCCGAGGGGGAGCAGCGCCCGCCCCGGCGTGCCGACCTCACCGGCCTGTCCGACGGGGTGCTCCGGCTGCGGGACGCCGTCGACGCCGAGGTGGCGCTGCGCACGAGCGGGTACGAGGAGCCGGGTCTGTACGACGCGGCGCTGGCTGTCGCCGACGCCCGCGACGACCTGCGCCGCACAGTGACCGACCGCACCCGCTGACAGCCGCCGGGCGCACGTAGGGTGCGGCGCATGACGTCTGCCGCGCCCGCCGAGGACCTCGTCACCGGCATCTGCGCCGACCTGCTCCGGATCGACACGTCGAACTACGGGGACGGCTCCGGCCCGGGGGAGCGCAAGGCCGCCGAGCACGTCGCGGCCCTGCTCACCGACGCCGGCCTGGAGCCCGAGGTCGTCGAGAGCGAGCCCGGGCGCGCGAGCGTGGTGGCCCGCTGGTCCGGCGAGGACCCGTCCCGCGACGCGCTGCTCCTGCACGGCCACCTCGACGTCGTCCCCGCCGTCGCGGCGGACTGGGCGGTCCACCCGTTCTCCGGCGAGGTCGTCGACGGCGAGCTGTGGGGTCGCGGTGCCGTCGACATGAAGGACATGGACGCGATGATCCTGGCGAACGTCCTCGCCATGGGCCGTGCGGGCCAGAAGCCCGCCCGTGACGTCGTCCTGGCCTTCCTCGCCGACGAGGAGGCCGGCGGGATGCTCGGCGCGCGCCACCTCGTCGAGACCCGGCGCGAGCTGTTCGACGGGGTGAGCGAGGCCGTCAGCGAGGTCGGCGGCTTCTCCGTCGACGCCGCCGGCCGCCGCGCGTACCTGCTGCAGACCGCCGAGAAGGGGATCCTCTGGCTGCGCCTGGTCGCCACGGGCCGCCCCGGGCACGGCTCGCAGGTGCACGACGAGAACGCCGTCACCCGGCTCGCCGCGGCCGTCGCCCGGATCGGCGCCCACCGCTGGCCGACCTCGCTGCCGGCCTCGGTCCAGGCATTCCAGGACGGCTGGCGCGCGCTCACCGGCGACTCCCTCGACGTCACCGACAACGAGGCGCTCGAGGCCGCGCTCGGCACGACCGCCCGCTGGGTCCGCGCCACGACGCAGAACACGTCCACCCCGACGGTGCTCGAGGCCGGCTACAAGCACAACGTGGTCCCCGCCCGCGCCACCGCGCTCGTGGACTGCCGGTTCCTGCCGGGCGACCGCGACCTCGTCGTGGAGACCGTCACCGCGCTGGCCGGCGAGGGCGTCCAGGTGCAGGTCGTCCACGAGGACCGGGCGCTGGAGACCGACGCCGACGGCGCCCTGGTCGAGGCCATGACGGCCGCGCTGCAGGCGGAGGACCCGGGCTCGGCGGTGCTGCCCTACTGCCTGTCCGGCGGCACCGACAACAAGCACTTCGACCGGCTCGGCATCCGCGGCTTCGGCTTCGCGCCGCTGCGGCTCCCGGCGGGGTTCGAGTTCGCGGCGCTGTTCCACGGCACCGACGAGCGGGTGCCGGTGGAGTCGCTGGAGTTCGGCGCGCGGACGCTCGGCCGGTTCCTGCGGACCTGCTGAGCAGAGCGTTCCCAGCGCGTCGGGCGGGCGCGCCAGGGGCGTGCGTCAGATGGTGCGGGCGACCCGGATGATCCGGCGGCGCAGCCACACCTTGCGGTGCCCTCCCCGGTAGATCCGGGTGCGGGCGAGCTCCCACTTGCCGTACTCGGCGGCGTCGGTCAGCTGCTGGCGCAGCTCGGCCTTGTCGGCGTCGCGGCCGACGCTCAGGACTCGGTACTCGAACTCGGCGGCGGCTCGGGTCGGGGTCGTCATCACCGACGATTGTGCCCGCCGGAGGTCCCGTCGACCGACCCGGGGCCGCGTGCCGGGACGCCGTCCGGGCGGGACACGTCCGACTGCCCGCGCGGGGGTCCGCGGCGCTACGGTCGTGCCATGGCCTCCGACCCGCGCGCCGCACTCGACCGGTTCGTCAGCGCCCTGCAGCGCCACTTCGAGGCGGCCGCCTCGCGCCGCTCCGAGCTCGACCCCACCGTCGTCGACGCCTACGACGAGCTGGCGGCCGCCTTCGTCGCCTACGACGACGCCCTGTTCGACGCCTTCGACGAGGTCACGCCGTTCGACCTCACCGACGAGGACGAGGACGACGACGAGTACGACGAGGACGAGGCGGACGAGGACGAGGACGAGGCGGACGAGGACGAGACCGACGCGGACCCGGCGCCGACCCTCTGAGGCGTCCTAGCCGAGCATCTCGTCGGACACCTCGTCGAGCACCGCGACGATCTCGTCCGGCAGCACGACGTCCAGCGCCCCGAGCGCCCCGCGCAGCTGGGCGGCCGTGCGCGGCCCGGTCAGCGCGCAGGACAGCACGTCCTTGTCCAGCAGCCAGGCCAGCGCGAGGGCCTGCGGCGAGCAGCCGAGCCCGTCCGCCGCGGTGACCACGGCCTCGACGACCCGGCGGGCGGCGGCGCCCAGGTGCGGGGCGACGAAGCTGCTGAGGTGGGCGGCCGCGGCGCGGGAGTCGGCCGGGGTGCCGGAGCGGTACTTGCCCGTGAGCACCCCTCGCCCCAGCGGGCTCCAGGCGAGCACCCCGAGCCCGAGCGCCGCCGCGGCGGGCTGCACCTCGCGCTCCGGGCTGCGCGCGACGAGCGACCACTCCACGCTGGTCGCGACCAGGTCGGGGGCCAGCGTCGCGGCGCGCGCTGTCTGCCAGCCGGAGTAGTTGCTCACGCCGGTGTACCGGGCGCGGCCGGTGCGCTGCGCCCACTCCAGCGCGCTCAGGGTCTCCGTGAGCGGGACGGCCGGGTCCCAGGCCTGCACGAGCCAGAGGTCCACGTGGTCGGTCCCGAGCCGGCGCAGCGTCCGGTCCAGCGACGACATCAGCCCGCCGCGGGACACGTCGACGCGGGGGGAGGCGAGCTCGCCCTCGACGCCGGCCTTGGCGACGACGACCAGCTGCTCCCGGGGGACGGTCGTGCCCAGCAGGCCGCCGAGCACCTCCTCGCCCGCGCCGATGCCGGCGGTCGTGTCCACGGTCGTGCCGCCGTCCTCCAGCAGCACCTCGAGGATCTCGCCGGCCTCGTGCACGTCGGTGTCCGCGCCCCAGTGCAGGGTGCCGACACCCAGCGCCGACACCTCCAGGCCGCTGCTCCCCACGGCGCGTCGCTCCACCCGGGCAGCCTAGGGGGGTGCCCTAGTCTCGCCGGGTGCGACTCGGACTGAACCTCGGCTACTGGGGGTCGGGGACCGACGCGGAGAACCTCGAGCTCGCCCGGGAGGCCGACCGCCTCGGCTACGCCGTGGTGTGGGTCGCGGAGGCCTACGGCTCCGACGCCCCGACCGTCCTGGCGTGGGTGGCCGCGCAGACCAGCCGCGTGGACGTGGGCAGCGCGATCATGCAGATCCCTGCCCGGACCCCGGCGATGACGGCGATGACCGCCGCGACGCTCGACACCCTGTCGCAGGGCCGGTTCCGGCTCGGGCTCGGCGTGTCCGGGCCGCAGGTGTCCGAGGGCTGGCACGGCGTCCGCTTCGACGCCCCGCTCGCCCGGACCCGGGAGTACGTCGACGTCGTGCGGCTCGCGCTGTCGCGACAGCCCGTCGCCTACGCCGGGCAGCACCACGTCCTGCCGCTGCCGGACGGGCCGGGCAAGGCCCTGCGGCTCACGGTGGTGCCCGTCCGCGAACGGCTGCCGCTCTACCTGGCCTCGCTGGGGCCCAAGAACCTCGAGCTCACCGGCGAGGTCGCCGACGGCTGGCTCGGCCTGTTCGTCTCCGCCGAGCACGTCGGCGCCTCGCTGGAGCGGCTGCGCGCCGGGCGCGCCCGGGCCGGGGTCGACGGCCTGGACGGCTTCGACGTCTGCGCCACCCTGCCGCTCGTCGTCACCCCGGACGGGCCCGAGGAGCAGGTCGTGGCGGCCGCCGCGGAGCCGGTCAAGGCCTACGCGGCCCTCTACGTCGGCGGCATGGGCAGCCGTCAGCAGAACTTCTACCACGCGCTCGCCCGGCGCATGGGCTACGAGGAGGCGGCAGACCAGGTGCAGGACGCGTACCTCGACCGGCGGCCGCGCGACGCGGCGGCCGCCGTGCCGACCGAGTTCGTCGACCGGACCAGCCTGCTCGGGCCGGTGCCGCGCATCGCCGGTCGGATGCAGGCGCTGGCGGACGCCGGCGTCACCACGCTCACGGTCACCCCCTTCGCCCCCGACCTCGCCGGTCGCGTGGCCATGCTGCGGCAGGCCGCGGAGGCGCTCGAGGCGTCGGGGCGCGCCGCATGAGCGTCGGCTACCTCGAGGGGGCGTTCCTCGGTCTCGTCCAGGGCCTCACCGAGTTCCTCCCCATCTCCTCCAGCGCCCACCTGCGCGTGGTCGGCGAGCTGATGGGCACCGACCCCGGCGCCTCGTTCACCGCCGTCACCCAGCTGGGCACGGAGACCGCGGTCGTCGTGTACTTCGCCCGCGACATCGTGCGGATCGTCACCGCGTGGGTGCAGGCGCTGCTGCGCCGCCGCCCCCAGGACGACCCGGACGTCCGGATGGGCTGGCTCATCATCGTCGGCTCGATCCCCATCGGGGTGCTCGGCTTCGTCTTCCAGGACGTCATCCGCGACGACCTCCGGAACCTGTGGGTCGTCGCCACCATGCTGTGGGTCTTCGCCCTGCTGCTGGGCATCGCCGACCGGGTGGCCCGGGACGCCAAGCCGCTGTCGGACCTCACCTGGCGCGACGGCCTGCTGTTCGGCGGGGCGCAGGCGCTGGCCCTCATCCCGGGCGTGAGCCGCTCCGGGGGGACCATCACCGCCGGGCTGCTGCTGGGCTACACCCGCGAGGCCGCCGCCCGGTACTCCTTCCTGCTCGCCATCCCCGCGGTCTTCGCCTCGGGGCTGTACGAGCTGCGGGAGATCGGCAGCGACGGCCCCGTCGCGTGGGGGCCGACCCTGCTCGCCACCGCCATCGCGTTCGTCGTCGCCCTCGGCGTCATCCGGTGGTTCCTGGGCTACGTGTCCCGGCGCGGCTTCGGGGTCTTCGTCGTCTACCGGCTCGTCCTTGCCGCGATCATCTACGCCCTGCTGCTCACCGGGACGCTCCAGCCCTGACCGGCGCGTGGGCCGGGCCCGCCGCCCGTACGCTCCGTCCGTGCCCACGGTCCTGCTGCTGCGTCATGGTCGGAGCACCGCCAACACCGCCGGGGTGCTCGCGGGGCGCGCCCCCGGGGTCCTGCTCGACGACGTCGGCCGAGCGCAGGTCGAGGCCGTCGCCCGGCGCCTGGCCGCGGTCCCGCTGGCCGCGGTGGTGTCGAGCCCGGTCCAGCGCTGCCTCGACACCGCCGAGGCCGTCCGCGCCGTCGACGGGCCCCGCGGCCGGCTCGCGCGCCGGCCCGGGCTCGTCGTCGACGAGCGGCTCAGCGAGTGCGACTACGGCAGCTGGACCGGCCGGCCCATCAAGGAGCTGGTCAAGGAGAAGGAGTGGGCGGTCGTCCAGCAGCACCCCTCCGCCGCCCAGTTCCCCGGCGGGGAGGCGCTGCGCGAGGTGCAGGCCCGCGCGGTCGAGGCCCTGCGCGAGCACGACGCCCGGCTCCGGCGCGAGGTCGGCGACGACGCGGTGTGGCTGGCCTGCACCCACGGCGACGTCATCAAGGCCCTGGTCGCCGACGCCGTCGGCTCGCACCTGGACACCTTCCAGCGCATCGTCGCCGACCCGGCCTCGGTGACCGCGATCAGGTACACCGCCACGCGCCCGTTCCTGCTCCGCCTCAACGACACCGGCGGGGACCTGGCCGGCTTCGCGCCGGCGAAGAGGCGCGGGCGTTCGCGCACGGCTGACAGCTCCGACGCCGTCGTGGGCGGGGGAGCGGGAGCCGCCCCCGACGGTCGCGGCTAGGGTGCTGGGGTGCCCGTCTACGACTACGACCCACCCCGACGGTTCGTCGTCGGCACGGTCGGCGAACCCGGTCAGCGGACGTTCTTCCTGCAGGCCAGCGACCGCGGCAGGGTGACCTCCGTCGCGGTGGAGAAGGCCCAGGTCCAGGTGCTCGCGCAGCGGATCGAGGAGCTGCTCGACCTGGTCGTCAGCCGCTCCGGCGGGACCGCGCCCGTCCCCGCGCTGGCGCCCGAGGGCAGCGTCGACACCGCCCCGCTGAGCACGCCGATCGAGGAGGACTTCCGGGTCGGCGTCATGAGCCTGGCCTGGGACTCCGACCGTGACCGGGTGGTCGTCGAGGCGCTCGAGGCCACCGAGACCGAGGGCGTCAGCGACCCTGCGGAGGCCGTCGAGGCCGACCCGTCGCTCGGCATGCTCCGCGTCAGCCTCGACGGGGCCTCCGCGCGCGCCTTCGTCGTCCGCGCCCAGGCCGTCGTCCAGGCCGGCCGGCCGCCGTGCCCGTTCTGCGGCGACCCGCTCGACCCGTCCGGGCACGTGTGCCCGCGCGCCAACGGGTACAGGCGCTGACAGCAGCACGACGGCCGGGACGACGGGCCGCACGACCGAGCAGGGGCGGGGGAGCCATGAGCAGCCAGGCCGTGGGTCCGTCGCCAGACCCCGAGGTGCCGGACCTGCCCGTGCCGTCCGACCCGGCGCAGCTGGCGGAGCTCCTCGTGCGGGGCGAGCTGTCCGTGCTCGGGCGTCTGGTGCAGGCCTCCAACGCCACGCTGCTCGTCCGCCTGGAGCTGGACGGGCACGCCGCCCGGGCCGTCTACAAGCCCGTGCGCGGGGAACGGCCGCTGTGGGACTTCCCGCACGGCACGCTGGCCGACCGCGAGGTCGCCGCCCGCGTCGTCTGCGAGGCGCTCGGCTGGCAGACCGTCCCGCTCACGGTCGCCCGACCCACCGGCCCGTTCGGCGAGGGCAGCGTCCAGCTGTGGGTCGACGAGGCCGAGGACGGGCCGCTCGTCGACGTGGTGGAGCCCGCCGACCTGGCCGAGGGCTGGCTCGTCGTGCTCCAGGCCGAGGGCGAGCGGGGCGAGCCGGTGCTGCTGGTGCACCGCGACGAGCCCGAGCTGCGCCGCATGGCCCTGCTCGACGCGGTCTGCAACAACGCCGACCGCAAGGGCGGGCACGTGCTGCGCGGGACGGACGGCTCGGTCCGCGGCGTCGACCACGGCCTGACCTTCAACGCCGACGACAAGCTCCGGACGGTGCTCTGGGGCTGGGCCGGCGAGCCGCTCACGCTCGAGGAGCGGGACGCGCTCGGCGCGCTCGACGAGGAGCTGGCACCGGACGGGCCGCTGGCCGCGCGCCTGGACCCGCTGCTCCGCACCGACGAGGTGGCCCGCACCCGCGAGCGCGTGCTCGAGCTGCTCGAGGAGGGCGAGATGCCCGACCCGTCCGGGCGCTGGCCGGCCATCCCCTGGCCCGCCCTCTGAGGCAGGCACCGGGTGCCCGGGGGCGTCCCGCGGCCCCCGTAGGCTGCCCGGCGTGAAGTCGTGGCCGGAGCCGTCCCTGCCGTCCCTGCCCGGCCGGGGCGGTCCCGTGCGCCTGCACGACACGGTCGCGGGGGAGGTCGTCGACGTCCCCGTCGACGGTCCCGCCGGTCTGTACGTCTGCGGGATCACGCCGTACGACGCCGCGCACCTGGGCCACGCGAGCACCTACGTCGCCTTCGACCTGCTCCACCGGGCGTGGCTCGACGCCGGCCACGAGGTCCGGTACGTGCAGAACGTCACCGACGTCGACGACCCGCTGCTCGAGCGCGCGACCGCGACCGGGGTGCGCTGGCAGGACCTCGCCGAGCAGCAGACCGACGTGTTCCGCGACGACATGGGCGCGCTCGCCGTCATCCCGCCTCACGCCTTCGTCGGCGTCACCGAGGTCGTGCCCCAGGTCGGCGAGCTCGTCCTCCGGCTGGAGGCGGCGGGTGCGGCCTACCGGCTCGACGCGGACTCCGGCGACGGCGCCACCACCTCAGACGTCTACTTCGACGTGGCCTCGGTCGACGACCTGGGCGGGGTGTCCGGCCTGGACCGCGCCACCATGCTCCACCTCGCCGCCGAGCGCGGCGGCGACCCCGACCGCCCCGGCAAGCGCGACGCCCTGGACCCGCTGCTGTGGCGCGGCCGCCGTGCGGGCGAACCGTCGTGGCCGGTCGACGGGCTGCCCGACGGCCGTCCGGGCTGGCACGTGGAGTGCGTGGCCATCGCCCTGGAGGAGCTCGGGCACGGCTTCGCCGTCCAGGGCGGCGGCTCCGACCTGGTGTTCCCGCACCACGAGATGGGCGCCGCCCACAGCCACGCGCTCGGCCTCCGCCCCTACGCGCGGACGTACGTCCACACCGGCATGGTCGCCCTCGACGGGGTGAAGATGAGCAAGTCGCTCGGCAACCTCGAGTTCGTCCACCGCCTCGTCGCACGTGGCGTCCCGGCGTCGGTCGTCCGGCTCGCGCTGCTGTCCCACCACTACCGCAGCGACTGGTCCTGGTCCGAGGACGAGGTCGCCGCCGCCGCCGCACGGGCCGAGCGCTACCGGTCCGCGGTGTCCCGCGAGGGCGGCGTCGAGGCAGGCTCGACGCTGGACGCGGTGCGCGCCGCCCTGGCCGAGGACCTCGACGCCCCCGCCGCGCTGGCCGCGATCGACGCATGGTGCGCACGGCAGGAGGCCGCCGAGGAGCCGCTCGAGGCGGGTGCGCCCGGTCTGGTGTCGCGGACGCTGGACGCGCTGCTGGGGGTGCGGCTGTAGGTCGGGGGCGGCTGGGGACCTCGCGCTGGTCCGGGTTGATCTCGGGGCCCGTCGGCTTCCCGTGAGTCCCGACCGGCACACAAGTCGGGACTCAGGGTGTCTTCCGGCCGGCGAGGGCGGACTGTTGTGCTCGGCGGGTTGGCGGGGCGCCGCGGCTCGACCGGGTTCGAGGGAGAGCGCTGGGGATCGGCGCACGCCGCCGGAGCTGTACCAGTGGCTCTGAGTGAGTCGTTGTGGTGGTGTTCTGGCCGGTCCGGGCGTCCCTGCGGCTCTGAGTGAGTCGTTGTGGTGGTGTTCTGGCCGGTCCGGGCGTCCCTGCGGCTCTGAGTGAGTCGTTGTGGTGGTGTTCTGGCCGGTCCGGGCGTCCCTGCGGCTCTGAGTGAGTCGTTGTGGTGGTGTTCTGGCCGGTCCGGGCGTCCCTGCGGCTCTGAGTGAGTCGTTGTGGTGGTGTTCTGGCCGGTCCGGGCGTCCCTGCGGCTCTCAGTGAGTCGTTGTGGCCGCCGCTCCCCGGATCCGGCAACCCGCTCGTGACCCGGCCGACGATCTCGGGCTCGCTCGCACGTCCAGGCCCGCTGGGCGCGAACCGGGCCGACGATCTCGGGCTCGCTCGCAGGTCCAGGCCCGTCGGGTGCGAGCGGCGCCGACGATCTCGGGCTCGCTCGCACGTACCCGCGCCCGACCCCTCAGCGGTCGCGGCGGCGCAGGTACTTCTCGAACTCCCGGGCGATGGCCTCGCCGCTGGCCTCGGGCAGGTCGGCGGTGTCGCGGGCCTGCTCCAGCTGCTGGACGTACTCCGCGATCTCCTCGTCCTCGCCGGCGAGCTCGTCGACGCCGCGCTGCCAGGCGTCGGCCTCCTCGCGCAGCTCGCCGACGGGGCTGACGAGACCGGTGACGTCCTCGAGGCGGCCGAGCAGGGCCAGGGTCGACTTGGGGTTGGGCGGCTGGGCGACGTAGTGCGGCACCGCGGCCCACAGCGACACGCCCGGGACGCCGGCGGCCGTGGCCTCGTGCTGGAGCACGCCGACGATGCCGGTCGGGCCCTCGTACGTCGACACCTCCAGGCCCCACGCCTCGGCGCGGGCGGGGTCCTGGGTGGTGACGCTCACGGGGATCGGGCGGGTGTGCGGGACGTCGGTGAGCAGCGCGGCGAGGGTGACGACGCGGGCGACCGAGTGCTCGCGGGCCACCTGGAGCAGCTCCGCGCAGAAGCCGCGCCACCGCATCGACGGCTCGGTCCCGTCGACGAGCAGGACGACGCGACCGCCGACCTCGGCGCGCAGCACGCGCGTCCCCGGCCACACCAGCTCGCGCGCGCCGCCGTCGCCGACGACGGCCTCGGGGCGGTTGACCTGGAAGTCGTAGTACGGCTCGGGATCCATCTCGTGGACGACCTCGGCACCCCAGGCCTCGACCAGGTGGGCCACCGCGTCGCTCGCGGAGTCCGCCGCGTCGTTCCAGCCCCGGAAGGCCGCGACCAGCAGTGCCGAGCCCTCCGGACCGCCGGGTCCCGTGCCGTCCGTCATGCGTCTCCTCCACCCGTCCTGACCGGTCGCTCAGCGTACGCACCTAGACTCGCCCGACATGACCTCGCGCGCGGCAGCACTGCTGGAGGCCCTGGCGACCCGGGTGGTCGTGGCGGACGGCGCGATGGGCACCATGCTCCAGGCCGCGGACCCCTCCCTGGAGGACATGCAGGGCCTCGAGGGGTGCAACGAGGTCCTCAACGTCACCCGCCCGGACATCGTCCGCTCGGTGCACGACGCCTACCTGGAGGCCGGCGCCGACCTGGTCGAGACCAACACCTTCGGCGCCAACGTCGGCAACCTCGGCGAGTACGACATCCAGCACCGGGTGCGCGAGCTGGCCGAGGCCGGCGCACGGGTGGCCCGCGAGGCCGCCGACGCGTGGAGCACCCCGACCCGGCCGCGCTGGGTGATCGGCTCCATCGGTCCCGGGACCAAGCTGCCGAGCCTCGGCCACGCCCCGTACGCCTCGCTGCGCGACGGCTACCAGGAGCAGGTCGCCGGGATGCTCGCCGGCGGTGTCGACCTGCTGCTCGTGGAGACCGTCCAGGACCTGCTGCAGGCGCGCGCCGCGGTCGTCGGCGCCCGCCGCGCCATGGCCTCCGCCGGCGTGACGCTGCCCGTGTACGTGCAGGTCACCGTGGAGACCACCGGCACGATGCTGCTGGGCACCGAGACCCCCGCCGCGCTCACGGTGCTGCGCGGGCTGCGGGTCGACGGCGTCGGGCTCAACTGCGCGACCGGCCCGGCCGAGATGGGCGAGCACCTGCGCCACCTGTCCCGCCATGCCGACATGGGCCTGTCCGTGATGCCCAACGCCGGCCTGCCCGTCCTGTCCGGCGGCGGCGCGCACTACCCGCTGGGCCCCGGGGAGCTGGCCGACGCCCACGAGGCGTTCACCACCGAGCTCGGCTTCGCGCTCGTCGGCGGCTGCTGCGGCACCACGCCTGAGCACGTCGCGGCCGTCGTCGACCGGGTCGGGGGCCGCCGGCCCGCCGCGCGCCGCCCCCGCCCCGAGCCGGGCGTCGCGAGCCTCTACACGCACGTGCCGTTCCGCCAGGACGTGTCGTACCTGTCGATCGGCGAGCGCACCAACGCCAACGGCTCCAAGGCCTTCAAGGAGGCCATGCTCGGCGCCCGCTGGGACGACCTGGTCGACATCGCCCGGGGCCAGACCCGCGACGGCGCCCACCTGCTCGACGTCTGCGTGGACTACGTCGGCCGCGACGGCGTCACGGACGTCGAGGAGGTCGTCGGCCGGCTCGCCACGGCCTCGACGCTGCCGCTGGTCATCGACTCCACCGAGCCCGAGGTCGTCGAGCGCGGCCTGGAGCTCGCGGGCGGGCGCAGCATCGTCAACAGCGTGAACTTCGAGGACGGCGACGGGCCCGGCAGCCGCTACGCCCGGGTCATGCCCGCCGTCATGGAGCACGGCGCCGCGGTCGTCGCGCTGACCATCGACGAGACCGGCCAGGCCCGCACCGCCGAGCACAAGGTCGCCATCGCCGAGCGCCTCATCGACGACCTGACCGGCCGGTGGGGGATGCGCGAGGAGGACATCCTCGTCGACACCCTCACCTTCCCCATCGGGACCGGGCAGGAGGAGACGCGGCGCGACGCCATCGAGACGCTCGAGGCGATCCGCGTGCTCAAGCAGCGTCACCCGCTGGTCCAGACCACGCTCGGGGTGTCCAACGTGAGCTTCGGGCTGAGCCCGGCCACGCGGGTGGTGCTCAACTCCGTGTTCCTGCACGAGGCGGTCAAGGCGGGCCTGGACTCCGCGATCGTCCACGCCGCGCGGATCGTCCCGCTGAGCCGGATCCCCGCCGAGCAGCTCGAGGCGGCGATGGACCTGGTCCACGACCGCCGCCGGCCCGGCTACGACCCGCTCGAGCGCGTGCTCGAGGTGTTCTCCGGCGTCGACACCGCGGGCGTCAAGGCCGAGCGGCAGGCGGAGCTGCTGGCGCTGCCGCTGGGGGAGCGGCTGAGCCGGCGCATCGTCGACGGCGAGCGCCACGGCCTGGAGGGCGACCTCGACGAGGCCATCGCGTCCGGGCGCACCGCGCTGGAGATCATCAACGACTCGCTGCTGGCCGGGATGAAGGTCGTCGGCGAGCTCTTCGGCCGCGGCGAGATGCAGCTGCCCTTCGTCCTCACCTCCGCCGAGGTGATGAAGACGGCGGTGGCGCACCTGGAGCCGCACATCGAGAAGACCGACGACGAGGGCCGCGGGACGATCGTCCTGGCCACGGTCAAGGGCGACGTCCACGACATCGGCAAGAACCTCGTCGACATCATCCTCACCAACAACGGCTACACGGTCGTCAACCTCGGCATCAAGCAGCCGGTCTCGGAGATCCTCCGCGCCGCCGGCGAGCACCGCGCCGACGCCGTCGGCATGTCCGGCCTGCTCGTCAAGAGCACCGTGGTCATGCGCGAGAACCTCGAGGAGATGAACTCCCGCGGGGTCGCCGCCGACCTGCCCGTGCTGCTCGGCGGGGCCGCGCTCACCCGCGCCTACGTCGAGGGCGACCTGGCAGAGATCTACCGGGGTGAGGTCCGCTACGCCCGCGACGCGTTCGAGGGCCTGCGCCTGATGGACGCGATCATGCAGGTCAAGCGGGGGGAGCGGGACGCGCTGCCGGCCCCGCGCGCCCGCCGGGTCCGCCCGGTCAAGCAGGAGCACCCCGTCGCCGAGGAGGGCGCGACCGGCCGCAGCGACGTCGACCCCGACGCCCCCGTGCCGGTCCCGCCGTTCTGGGGGACGCGCGTGGTCAAGGGGATCCCGCTGCAGGAGTACGTCGGCTACCTCGACGAGCGCGCGACGTTCCTCGGGCAGTGGGGGCTGCGCGGCTCCCGCGGCGACGGGCCCTCCTACGAGGACCTGGTCGAGACCGAGGGCCGGCCGCGGCTGCGCGAGTGGCTGGACCGGGTCCGCACCGACGGCGTGCTCGAGGCCGCGGTCGTCTACGGCTACCTGCCGGTCTGGTCCGAGGGCGACGACCTGTGCGTGCTCGCCGGGCCGGACAGCGAGGAGGTCGTCGCGCGGTGGACCTTCCCGCGCCAGCGCCGCGACCGCCGGCTGTGCCTGGCCGACTTCCACAAGAGCCGCGAGCAGGTGCAGGCGGCCGGACGGCCCGACGTGCTCGGCGTCCAGCTGGTGACCATGGGCTCGCGGGTCGCGGAGGTGACCGCCGAGCTGTTCGCCCGCGACGCCTACCGGGACTACCTGGAGCTGCACGGGCTGTCGGTCCAGCTGACCGAGGCGCTCGCGGAGCGCTGGCACGCCCGGATCCGCGAGGAGCTCGCGCTCGACGCGGAGGACGCACCGGACCTCGACGGCATCCTGCGCCAGGGCTACCGCGGCTCCCGCTACTCCTTCGGCTACCCCGCCTGCCCCGACCTGGAGCACCGGCGCGACCTCGTCCGCCTGCTCGAGCCGGGCCGGATCGGCGTCGAGCTGTCGGAGGAGCTGCAGCTGCACCCCGAGCAGTCGACCGACGCCATCGTGGTGCACCACCACGAGGCCAAGTACTTCAACGCGACCTGAGGACCCCACCCGCATGAGCCCCGCACGCCCGCCCGTCAGCCCGCCGGCCGCCGTCCTCTGGGACATGGACGGCACCCTCGTGGACACCGAGCCGTACTGGATCGCCGCGGAGACCGACCTCGTCGCCGAGCACGGCGGCACCTGGACCCACGAGGACGGGCTCGCCCTGGTCGGCAACCCCCTGCTGGTCAGCGGCGAGATCCTCGTGCGGCGCAGCGGCATCGACCTCACCCCCCAGCAGGTGGTCGACGCCCTGCTCGAGCGCATGGTCGTGCGCGTCCGCGGGGACGCCCCGTTCCGCCCCGGCGCGCGCGAGCTGCTCATGGCCTGCGTGGACGCCGGCATCCCCACCGCCCTGGTGACGATGTCGTGGACGTCGCTGTCCGACGCGTTCCTGGAGTCGCTGCCGCCGGGCACGTTCGGCACCGTCGTCACCGGCGACCAGGTCGAGCACGGCAAGCCGCACCCCGAGCCCTACCTCACCGCGGCCGCCCGGCTCGGGGTGGACCCTGCCCGCTGCGTCGCCATCGAGGACTCCCTGCCCGGCGTCGCCTCCGCCGAGGCCGCCGGCTGCCGCGTGCTCGCGATGCCCCTGCACGTCACCGTCCCGCCCAAGGCCGGCCGCAGCCGGCTCGCGGGGTTCGAGGGCCTCGACGTCGCGATGCTGGGCCGGCTCGCGGCCGGCTCGGTCGTCGACCTGCTGCCCGCGCGCTAGCGGGCGGCCCGGACCACCGTCCACGGCTCCGGCGGGCCGAGCGCCCAGCCCTGGCCCAGCCGGACCCCGAGGTCGGTGACCGCGCCCCGGTCCGCCTCGGTCTGCACCCCGCACGCCACGAACCGCAGGCCCAGGTCCGCCGCGACGACCGACAGGCCGTGGGCCACGGCGCGGCTCGCCTGGCGGTGCAGGCTCCGGGTCACCGACCGGTCGAGCTTGACCTCGTCCAGCGGCAGCGAGACGAGCAGCGCCAGCGGCAGCCGGCCCCGGCCCACGTCGTCCAGCGCGGTGCGGACGCCGTGCCCGCGCAGCGCGCCCAGCACCCGGTGCGCCCGGTCCGGCTCGACCATGACGGCCTGCTCGCTCACCTCGACGGTCAGCGACGCGGGCGGCAGCCCTGCCTGCGCGCACGCGGCCAGCACCACGTCGACCAGGCCCGGGTCGCGCAGGTCGGGCAGCCCTATGTTGACCGACACCCGGCAGCCCGCCGCGGCGGCGGCCGTGGCCGCGGACAGCAGCACGGCGCGGGTGACCGCGCGGGCGACCGGGGCGTGCGCGGTGAGGTCGAGGAAGCTGTCGGGGGAGCGGAGCCGGCCGTCGGGGGCGAACCAGCGCAGCAGCGCCTCGCCGTCCTCGACGGGGCGGCGCCCACCGGGTCCGCCCGCCCCGTCCGGCCGGTCCGACCCGTCGCGCGCGGAGGACCCCTCCGGCGCGGAGGGCCCGTCAGCACCGTCGTCGAGGCTCATCACCGGCTGCCGGAAGAGCTGGAGCTCGTCCAGCTGCAGCGCCGCCCCGAGCTGGCCCTCGACCTCGGTCCGCTCCTCGGCGCGGGCGCGCAGGTCGCCGGCGAACACCTCGGTGCGGGACCGCCCGCGCTGCTTGGCGCGGTACATCGCCTGGTCCGCCGCCGCGAGCAGGTCGTCGGCCTGCGAGGTGCCCGGGTCCGCAGCGCCCGCCACGGCCTTGGCCGGCGTCCCGGCGTCGGTGGCGGCGATGCCGATGCTCGCGCTCACCGTCACCGGCATGCCGTCCAGGTCGACGGGGGCGCGTGCCGCCGTGGCCAGTCGCCGGGCCAGGCGGCGCGCCGTGGCCGGGCCGGTCCGGGGGAGCACCGCGACGAACTCGTCCCCGCCCATCCGCGCCAGGTGGTCGCCCGGGCGCAGCACCGCCCGCAGCCGCCCGGCCGTCGCCCGCAGCAGCTCGTCGCCGGCGCGGTGGCCGAGGGAGTCGTTGACCGCCTTGAAGCCGTCGAGGTCGAGGAACAGCACCGACACCTGGCTGCCGTCGCCGGACGCGCGCTGCAGCTCCCGGCGCAGCTCGGCCACGAGCAGCGCCCGGTCGACGAGGCCGATGAGCGGGTCGTGCGTGGCCTCGTGCAGCAGCGCCGCCTCGTCGAGCTTGCGCGCGGTGATGTCGCTGTGGACCACCACCGCGCCCGGCGGCCTGCCGTCCGGGGTCGGGGCGCCCCGCAGCGGGACCACGCTCACCTGGAACCAGCGCTCCTGGGTCGGGGACGAGCACTCGTAGTCCATGATGAAGCCCGCGGCCTCGCCCGAGAGCACCCTGCGGACGCCGGCGGCGACCTCCAGGGACTCCTCGCGCATCTCGCCAGTGGTGGCTTCGCACACCTCCAGGTAGCTGCTGCCGGGCCCGCAGCGCTCCTCGGCGCCGCCGTTGTCGGCGCAGAACCGCGTCCAGGCGTCGTTGACCACCAGCAGGCGGCCGTCCGGGCCGAGCACGGCGGTGTGCGCCGGCAGCGACGCGAGCACGTCGGCCAGGATGTCCGGGCCTGCTCGCTCCATCGCGCCCCGCTCGGGCCGGGGGCGGGGACGGCACCCGCCCGGTGGTGAGAAGCATGGCCCTACCCGCCACGGGCGCCGTCATTCGTGACCCAACCGTGACTCCGGGGTGCAAGGACCGTGCGTCAGCAGGTCCTAGGTTCGGACGATCCGACACCAGACCCGTCCCCGACGGGTCTCGCGAGCCCCTGGGAGCACATCCATGCGGTCCACATCTGTACGCGGGGCCAAGGTGGTGGCGCTCGGCGCCGCCGCCGCCCTCGCGCTGGTCGCCTGCGGCGGCAGCGACGACGGCGCGACGCAGGGCTCCGGCGCCGAGGCCTCCGGCGGCGCCGAGGGCGCGAGCGACGCCACCCTGGTCTTCGGCGCCTCGGCCGACCCCGTGATCATCGACGGCGCCTACGTGAGCGACGGCGAGTCGCTGCGCGTCGTCCGCTCCATCTTCGAGGGCCTGGTCACCACCGAGGAGGGCGGCACGGAGATCGTCCCGGCGCTCGCCGAGGAGTGGGAGGTCAGCGAGGACGGCCTGCAGTGGACGTTCAGCCTCCGTGACGGCGTGACGTTCCACGACGGCGAGGCGCTCGACGCCGAGGCCGTCTGCACCAACTTCGACCGCTGGTACAACTTCACCGGCATCCAGCAGTCCGGCAACGTGTCGTACTACTGGCAGACCGTGATGGGCGGCTACGCCCAGAACGAGGACGAGACCCTCCCCGAGAGCCTGTACTCCGCGTGCGAGGCGACCGACGAGGCCACCGCGACCATCACGCTGACCCGGCCGTCGTCGACGTTCCTGTCCGCGCTGTCGCTGCCCGCCTTCTCCATCGCCAGCCCCGCGGCCCTGGAGGAGTTCGGCGCCGACGAGATCACCGGCAGCGGCGAGGAGCCCCAGTTCACGGGCACCTACGGCACCGAGCACCCGACCGGGACCGGCCCGTTCCGCTTCGTGTCCTGGGAGCGCGGCAACCAGCTGGTCCTGGAGCGCAACGACGACTACTGGGGTGACGTCGCCCAGGTCCAGAACCTCGTCTTCGTCCCGATCGCCGACGGGCCCGCCCGCCGCCAGGCGCTCGAGGCCGGCGACATCGACGGCTACGACCTCGTCGACCCCGCCGACGTCGACGCGCTCGAGGAGGCCGGCTTCACGATCCTGCGCCGCCCGGCGTTCAACGTCGCCTACGTGGGCCTCAACCAGTCGGCCCCGCCGCTGGACAACCTGCAGATCCGCCAGGCCATCGCGCACGCCATCGACCGCGAGAACATCCTGTCGACGAACTACCCCGAGGGTGCGACCGTCCCGACGCAGTTCATGCCCGAGGCGGTCTTCGGCTACGCCGAGGACGTCACGGAGTACGAGTACGACCCGGAGCGGGCCAAGGAGCTCATCGCCGAGTCCGGCGTCACGGACCTCACGCTCGAGTTCTGGTACCCGACCGAGGTCTCCCGGCCCTACATGCCGGACCCCGCCGCGAACTTCCAGCTCATGGCGGCCGACCTCGAGGCCGTCGGCTTCACGGTCAACCCGACCGGGGTGCCGTGGAACCCGGACTTCCTCGACGCCGCGCTCAGCGGCGGCGCGCCGATGTACCTGCTGGGCTGGACCGGCGACTTCGGCGACCCGGACAACTTCGTCGGGACGTTCTTCCAGGCGCAGTCGCCCGAGTGGGGCTTCGACAACCCCGAGCTGCGCACCCTGCTCGACGAGGCCGAGGCCGAGACGGACCTCGACGCCCGCACCGGGCTCTACCAGGAGGCGAACCGGCAGATCATGGACGAGCTGCCCGGTCTGCCCTACGCCTCCACGGAGCCGGCGCTCGCGTTCCGCCCGGGCATCGAGGGCTTCGAGCCCAGCCCCGTGCAGAACGAGTCGTTCAACCTGGTGACGGTCACCGAGCAGGAGTGACCCGCTAGCAGCACCCCCGCGCGGGTGGCGGTCGCCCCGACCGCCACCCGCGCGCGCACGTCACGCCCCCTGCCCTGTCCACCGTCCCTCGAGGAGACCCCTGGTGCTCCGCTTCGTCGTCCGGCGGCTGCTGCTGCTCGTGCCGATCCTGCTCGGGCTCAGCCTGCTGCTCTTCGCGTGGGTGAGGGCCCTGCCGGGCGGCCCCGCGCAGGCGCTGCTCGGGGAGCGCGCGACCCCCGACGCCGTCGCCGAGATCAACCGGCTCTACGGCTTCGACCAGCCGGTCCTCCAGCAGTACGCCACCTACATGGGCCGCGTCCTGCAGGGCGACCTGGGGGTGTCGACCACCACGCGCACCCCCGTGACGGACGAGCTCCTCCGGCTCTTCCCGGCCACGGTGGAGCTCAGCCTCTTCGCGCTGGTCATCGCCGTCGGGCTCGGTGTGCCACTGGGCTACGTGGCCGCCCGCCGGCACCTCACGTGGGTCGACTCCTCGGCGGTGCTCGCCTCGCTGCTCGGCGTGACCATCCCCGTCTTCTTCCTCGGCTTCATCCTCAAGTACGTCTTCGCCGTTCAGCTGGCCGTGCTGCCCGCGTCCGGCCGGCAGGACCCGCGCCTGTTCACCGAGCACCCGACCGGCTTCTACGTCCTGGACGGCTTCCTCGTCGGCCGGCCCGACGCCTCGTGGGACGCGTTCCTCCACCTGGTGCTCCCGGCGGTCGCGCTGGCGACCATCCCGCTGGCGATCATCGCCCGCATCACCCGGGCGAGCGTGCTCGACGTCGTCAACGAGGACTACGTCCGCACCGCCGACGCCAAGGGCCTGGCGCGCCGCACGATCACCGGCCGGCACGTCCTCCGCAACGCGCTGCTGCCCGTGGTCACCGTCATCGGCCTGCAGGTCGGGCTGCTGCTGTCGGGGGCGGTGCTCACCGAGACGGTCTTCGCCTTCCCGGGCATCGGCTCGTTCCTCGTCGACGCCATCACCAACCGGGACTACGCCGTGGTCCAGGGCTTCATCCTCGTCATCGCCGTGCTGATAGTGGTGGTCAACCTGCTCGTCGACATCTCCTACGGGCTCATCGACCCCCGGGTCAGGGCGTCCACCATGGCCGGGGGGCGCGCGTGACCACCGAGCCGCTGCGCCCCGAGGCCCCCGGCATCCCCGAGGCCACCCCCGGCAGCGTCGAGGCGCTGGGCACCCGGGCCCCCTCCGACCTGCCCTCCGACCTGCCGCCCGGCGAGGCCGGCACGTCGCTGGGCCGCGAGGCCGTCCGCCGCGTGGTCCGCGACCCGCTCGCCCTGGTCGGGGCCCTGCTCGTCCTCGGCTTCGTCCTCGTCGCGGTCTTCGCGCCGTTCCTCGCGCCGTTCGGCCCGAACGAGCGGGTCGGCGCGGTCACCCCGACGAACATCCCCGGCCCGTCCGCCGAGCACTGGTTCGGCCTGGACTCTCTCGGCCGCGACGAGCTCAGCCGCGTCATCTACGGGGCGCGGCAGTCCCTGCTCGTCGGTGTGGTCGCCACCCTCCTGGGGGCCGGCGTCGGCATCGCCGTCGGCCTGCTCGCCGGCGCGTTCGGCGGCTGGGTGGACGCGCTGGTCATGCGCACCACCGACATCATGCTGTCGATCCCCAGCCTGCTGTTCGCCATCGGCATCGCGGCGGTGCTCGGGCGGACGCTGTTCGCCGTCATGGTGGCGATCGCGGTGGTCAACGTGCCCGTCTTCGTCCGGCTGCTGCGCGGCGCCATGCTCGCCCAGCGGGGCAGCGACTACGTCGTGGCGGTCCGCTCGCTCGGCGTCCGCGACCGCGACGTCGTCGTCTCGCACGTGCTGCCCAACAGCCTGTCGCCCGTCATCGTCCAGGGGACGCTGACCCTGGCGACCGCCATCGTCGACGCGGCCGCGCTGGCGTTCCTCGGCCTGTCCGGCGAGGACCCGGCCATCCCGGAGTGGGGACGCATGCTCGCGGAGACCCAGCGCTTCCTCGCCTCGGCGCCGCACCTGGCGTTCTTCCCCGGCATCGCCATCGTCCTCGCCGCGCTCGGCTTCACCCTGCTCGGGGAGTCCATGCGCGAGGCCCTCGACCCGAAGTACCGCCGGTGAGCGGGGCCGGCCCGGCGCCCGCGACAGGCACCGCCGGCCGCCGCCGCTCCGTCGACGGGGCGCCGCTGCTGCAGGTCCGCGACCTGTCGGTGCGGTTCACCCGCAAGGGGCGTGCCCCCGTCGTCGCCGTGGACAGCGTGACCTTCGACGTGCCCGCCGGGCGCAGCGTCGGCCTGGTGGGGGAGTCCGGCTCGGGCAAGTCGGTGACGTCCCTGGCGATCATGGGCCTGCTGCCGAGGCGGGGCGTCGACGTCGGCGGGAGCGTGCGCTTCGACGGCGACGAGCTGCTCGGCATGCCCGACGAGCGGCGGCGCTCGCTCCGCGGGGCCGAGATGGCCATGGTCTTCCAGGACCCGATGAGCTCGCTCAACCCCGTGGTGCCGATCGGGGTGCAGGTCACCGAGGTGCTGCGCCGCCACCGCGACATGGGCAAGGTCGAGGCGCGCGACGAGGCCGTCGACCTGCTGCGGCGGGTCGGCATCCCCGAGGCGCAGCGCCGGCTCAAGGACTACCCCCACCAGCTCTCGGGCGGCATGCGGCAGCGGGCGCTCATCGCCATCGCGCTGGCGTGCGACCCCCGCCTGCTCGTGGCCGACGAGCCGACCACGGCGCTGGACGTGACGATCCAGGCGCAGATCCTCGACCTGCTGCGCGGCCTGGTCGCCGAGACCGGCACCGCGCTCGTCCTCATCACCCACGACCTGGGCGTCGTCGCCGGCATGTGCGACGAGGTGCACGTGATGTACGGCGGCCGGCTCGTGGAGTCCGCCGGGCGCCTGGACCTGTTCGCCCGGCCGCAGCACCCGTACACGACCGGCCTGCTCGCCTCGGTGCCGCGCCTGGACTCCCCGCGCAGCGTGCCGCTGCGGCCGATCCCCGGCTCGCCCACGCTGACCAGGCCGTGGTCGACGGGGTGCGCGTTCGAGCCGCGGTGCACCCGGTCGCAGGCCGACTGCCTCGGCGACGCCCCGCCGATGGAGACCGTCGCCGGCCACGGCGTGCGGTGCCTGCACCCCGTGGGCGACGACGACCGGGCGACCGCCACCGGGGAGGACCTGCGATGAGCACCGTGACCGGCCAGGACGCAGCGGACCGACCGGGGGAGCGACAGAGCCGGGCACCGGGGGACGTGCTGCTGTCCGTCCGCGACGTGGCCGTGCACTTCCCCATCACGAAGGGGATCGTGCGGGACCGGGTGGTGGGCCACGTCAAGGCCGTCGACGGGGTGTCCCTCGACGTCCGACGCGGCAGCACGTACGGCCTGGTGGGGGAGTCCGGGTGCGGCAAGAGCACCCTCGGGCGCGCCGTGCTCCGGCTGCTGCGCCCCACGCGCGGCGAGGTGTGGTTCGACGGCACCGACATCGCCACCCTGGGCGGGGAGGAGCTGCGCCGCTCCCGGTCCCGGATGCAGATGGTCTTCCAGGACCCGATGAGCTCCCTCGACCCGCGCCAGTCGGTCGAGGCCGCGCTGTCGGAGCCGCTGCGGGCCCACCGGGTCGCGGCCGGTCCCGGCGGGTACGCCGCCCGGGTGAAGGAGCTGCTGCACGCCGTCGGCCTGCCCGCGTCGGCGGCAGGCCGGTTCCCCCACGAGTTCTCCGGCGGGCAGCGGCAGCGGATCGGCATCGCCCGCGCGGTGGCGCTGCGGCCGGAGCTCGTCGTCGCCGACGAGCCGGTGTCCGCGCTGGACGTGTCGGTGCAGGCGCAGGTGGTCAACCTGCTGGAGGAGCTGCAGGACTCCCTCGGCCTCACCTACATGGTCATCGCCCACGACCTGGCCGTGGTCCGCCACGTCTCCGACGTCGTCGGGGTGATGTACCTCGGCGGGCTCGTCGAGGAGGCCGACAGCGACACCCTGTACGCCGACCCGATGCACCCGTACACGCTGGCGCTCATGTCGGCGATCCCGGTGCCGGACCCGGTGGTCGAGGCCACCCGGGAGCGGATCCTCCTGCGCGGGGACCTGCCGAGCCCGGCCGACCCGCCCAGCGGGTGCCGGTTCTCCACCCGCTGCCCGTTCGTCCAGCCCGGCCGCTGCACCACCGAGCGGCCGGCGCTGCGGGAGGTCGCCCCCGGGCACACGGTGGCCTGCCACTACGCCGAGGAGATCAAGGCCGGCACGATCACGCGGGCCGCCTAGGCGCCGGTCACCGGCCCCGCCGCACCCCGGGCTCCCGGCGCTGCGACGGGGCGGGAGTCCGGCCGGCTGCGGTGAGGTCGATGTCCGGGGCCTCCGCCCGCGCGAGGGCCAGCGCCTCCGGGGTGCCCGGTCGCCCGAGCAGGAACCCCTGCGCCTGGTCGCAGCCCATCGCGCGCAGGGCGACCACCTGCTCGGGGGTCTCCAGCCCTTCGGCCACGACGACGAGGCCGAGGGCGTGGGCGAGGTGGACGCAGCCGGCGACGATGGCGTGGTCGGCGGGGTCGGTGTGCATGCCGGACACGAACGACCGGTCGATCTTCAGCTCGTCGACGGGGAACTGCTTGAGGTACGTGAGGCTGGAGTAGCCGGTGCCGAAGTCGTCCACCGCGAGCAGGACCCCGAGCGCCTTGAGTTCGCGCAGGGCCCGCAGCGCGGCACCCGGGCGGTGCATGAGGGCGGTCTCGGTGATCTCGAGCACGAGCCGCGACGGCGCCAGGCCGGTGCGCTCCAGCACCTCGGTGACCCGGGCCACCAGGTCGTCGTCGGCGAGCTGCCGGGTGGACAGGTTGACCGACACCTGCAGCCCGGCGAGCCGGCCGCCGGGCTCGCGGTCCCAGGCGACGGCCTGCGTGGCGGCCTCCGCCAGCACCCAGGCACCCAGCTCGCGGATGACGCCGGAGGTCTCGGCGGCGTCGACGAACGCCGCCGGCGACAGCAGGCCGCGCCCGGGGTGCTCCCAGCGCACGAGCGCCTCGACCCCGGTGACGTCGCCGCTGCGCAGGTGCACGCGCGGCTGGTAGTGCACCCGCAGCTGGCCCTCGCGCAGGGCGGCCCGCAGCTGCTCGAGCACCGCGAGGCGGTCCTGCGAGGGGTCGGGGCTGCCGGGGCGGTGGACCTCGGCCCGCCCGCCGCCGAGCTGCTTGGCCCGGTACATCGCCGTGTCGGCCCGTCGGAGCAGCCGGTCCGCCGTCACCTCGACGTCCTCCGGGGCCACCACGGGCGGGTGGGGCTGCGCGACGCCGACGCTCGCCTCGACCATGACCTCGACGCCCTGCAGCGCCACCGGCTGCGCGAGCACCCGGAGCAGCTCGGCCGCGAGGTCCTCGGCCTCCTCCGGCCCCGCCGGGCGGACGACGACGAACTCGTCGCCGGCGAACCGGGCGACCGCGGCACCGGGGCCGGCCACCGCGCGCAGCCGGTCGGCGACCTCGCAGAGCAGCTGGTCCCCGCTGCCGTGGCCGAGGTCGTCGTTGACGGTCTTGAAGCCGTCGAGGTCGACGAAGAGCACCGTCGTCAGGCCCCGGCCCGCCGGGGGCGGTTCCCGCAGGCCCGCCTGGAGCGCGTCGACCAGCCCGGCGCGGTTGAGCAGGCCGGTCAGCCCGTCGTGGTGCACCAGGGCGCGCAGACCCTGCTGGGCGCTGCTCAGCCGCGCCTCGGAGTCCTGCGCCTCCCGCCGGGCGGCCACCAGGTCGAGCTCGTAGCGGCGCCGCTCCTGGGCGTCCACGAGGACGACGTGGACGGCGTGGTCGCTGCCGCCGCCGGCGACCCGGGTGGCGCTCAGCAGGGTCGCTCGCCGCTGCCCCGCGGCACCGAGCAGCTGCACGGACGCCTCGCTGACGCGCCCGGTCAGGTCGAGCTGGGGCAGGTGGTGCGTGCTCCAGAGGACGCGGTCGCCGACCGGGAGCAGCGAGACGAACCGGCGCCCGACGAGGTCCTCTCGCGCCGCACCCGTCCACGCCAGGACGGTGGCGTTGACCGCGGCGACCCGGCCGTGCGCGTCGAGCAGGAGGTTGCCGCTGGGGGCCCCCTCCCAGAGCGACCGGAAGTCCGGCAGCGCCCCGCCGGGTCCCGCCCCGCCGGCCGGCCCGGTCACCCGGCGGCGAGCAGGTGCCTGCGCACGGCCCTGGCGGTCTCCACCGGGGCGCTGACGTGCGGGCAGTGCCCCACCGCCTCCAGCTCGACCAGGGTGGACGAGGCGAACCGCTCGTGGACGTACGGTCCGACGGACTCGGGGACCATCGCGTCCTGGCGCGACTGCAGCAGGACGACCGGGGTGCGCACCTCGCCGAGCAGGGGGCGGTAGTCGGTCGCGAACATCGTGCGGATGAGCTGGCGCGAGATGTCCGGGTCGGCGCGGCAGAAGGCTTCCGCCAGCTGCTCGCCGAGCTCCGGCCGGTCGGGGTTCCCCATGAACACCGGCGCCATGGCGTGCGCCCAGGCGAAGTAGTTGGTGTCCAGCGCCTGCGAGATCTCCGCGAGGTCCCCGGGCGCGAAGCCGCCCTCGTAGCCGTCGACCGGGTCGTCGAGCAGGTACGGCGTGGTGGCGAGCAGGAACAGCTGCCGGAAGCGCTGCGGCTGCCGCAGGGCAGCCAGCACCGCCACCATCGTGCTCACGCTGTGGGCGACGACGGTGACGTCCTGCAGGTCCTGCTCCTCGCAGATGGCGAGCAGGTCGTCGGCGTAGCCGTCGAGGCCGGCGTACCGCTCGGGGTCGTAGGCGGAGGTGTCCGACCGGCCGGCCCCCATGACGTCGTACATGACGACCCGGTGGTCCTGGCGCAGCAGCGGGACGACGTCGCGCCACATCCCTTGGTCGCAGGCGAAGCCGTGCGCGAGCAGCAGCACCGGCGCGTCGTCCGGACCGGTGCTCGTCACGTGGAAGCGCGCGGCGACCGGCCCGGCCAGCTGCCGCACCCCGTCCTGGACCATCGCGAGCCCCCCGTCGCCTCACCGTCACGTGTGGTCGTGAAGCGTCGCGCGCTGTCATCCCCAGGTCAACACCACGCGGGCGCGGGACGGGGGCGATGCCTGTCAGGCACCGCCCCCGTCCGTCACACCGGGCGGCTCACTCGGTCGTGATCGCCCGCAGCACGTCGATGCGGGTGGCGCGCCAGGCCGGCAGGAGCGCGGCGACGACCCCCACCACGGCGGAGCCGACGAGCACGACGAGCACCGTCTCCCACGGCACGGAGAGCACGGACAGACCGTCGTCCTGCAGCGCCTGCTGCAGCGCGATGCCGAAGGCCAGGCCGAGCACCACGCCGAGCATCGCGCCGAACACCGTGGTGGCGACCGACTCGACGGTGACCACGCGGCGCAGCTGGCCGCGGGTGAGGCCGATCGCCCGCAGCAGCCCGATCTCGCGGGTCCGCTCGACGACCGACAGCGCGAGGGTGTTGACCACGCCGAGGGTGGCGATGACCAGCGACAGCCCGAGCAGGGCGTACAGCAGGCCGAGCACCGTGTTGATCTGCTCGGTCTGCGAGGACGTGAACTCCTCGGAGTCCAGCACCGACAGCGTGAGGTACTCCGCCGCCACGTCCGTGACGTCGGCGCGCACCGCGGCGAGGTCCGCGTCGTCGGCGACGTCGACGAGCAGCAGCTGCAGACCCTGCCCCTGTCCGGCGAGCGCGGCGGTCGAGGCGTCGTAGACGTCCTGGGACACGACGACGTCGCCGGCGAGGATCTGGCTGTCCTCGAACACCGCGAGCACCTCGCGGCCGGCCGCCGCGCCGGTGGCCACCTGGACCTCGACGGTGTCGCCGACCGCCACGTCCCACGCCTCGGTGTCGGACTCCGACAGCCACACCCCGTCGCCCAGCTCCTCCAGCGAGCCGTCGACCACGGTGACGTCGACGAGACCGGGCAGGGTCCCGGGGTCGACGGCCAGCACGTTGCCGTCCTCGCCGTCCACGGTGCCGGGCGTGGACGGCAGCGGGAGCACGGCCTCGACCCCGTCGATGCCGGCGACCTGCTGCGTGATGGTCAGGGGGACCGTCGGGGCGCCGCCGTCGCTGATGACGAGGTCGCCGAGGAACTCGTCCTCGACGATGTCCGCGACGCTGGAGGAGGCGGACGACGCGAGCACCGACACGGCGCCGACCAGCGCCAGTCCGACCATGAGGGCGCTCGCGGTGGCCGCGGTGCGGCGGGGGTTGCGCAGGCCGTTGCGCTGGGCGAGCCGGCCGACCGGCCCGCGGGCGAACGGCGCGGTGAGCAGCCACACGACGGGCTTGGAGACCGCGGGGCTGGCGACGGCGACACCGAGGAACACCGCGAGCACGCCCGTCCCGAGCACGGCGAGCGGCTGCTCGGTGACGGTGTCGGTGAGCACGAGCGCCATGGCCGCGGCGCCGACCGCCGCCAGGGCGAGCCCGGCGAGGGCCCGGGCGCGGACCGCGGACCGGGGCAGGGCCTGGTCGTCGCGCATGGCGGCGACCGGGGCGACGGACGAGGCGCGGCGGGCGGGCAGCACCGCGGCGAGCGCGGTGACGACCACCCCGACGAGCAGCGTCGCCACCACGGTCCGGGCGTTGACCGGCAGACCGGCGAGGTCCAGGCCGAACAGCGTGCTGATGAGCTGCTGGAGCCCGGCCGCCAGGGCGATCCCGATGCCGAGGCCGGCCACCGAGCCGACCAGGCCGACGAGCAGGGACTCGCCGAGCACCGACAGCGTCACCTGGTTGCGGGAGGCGCCGACGGCGCGGAGCAGAGCGAGCTCCCGGGTCCGCTGGGCGACGAGCATGGAGAAGGTGTTGAAGATGATGAAGGCGCCGACGAACAGCGCGACGCCGGCGAAGACGAGCAGGAACGCGGTGACGAACCCGAGCGCCTCCGACAGCGCGTCCTGGGTCTCGTCGGCCTGGGCCTGACCGGTGACGGCCTCGGCGCCCCCCGGCACGAGCGGCGCCACGGCGTCGACGACCTCCTGCTGCGAGGTCCCGTCCTCGCCCGTGACCGTGAAGGACTGCACCTGCCCGGTGGGCGCGAACTGCTGGCGCGCGAGCTCGGGCTCCAGGAGCACGATCGCGGCGCCGGCGGTCGGGGTGTCGTTCGTGGCCTCGCCGACCAGGGTGACGTCGACCGGCGTGCCGTTGACGACGACGACCGTCTCGTCGCCCAGGGCCAGGCCCGAGCGCTCCAGGGTCGTCGACTCCACGACCAGCTCGTCGGCGGCCTCGGGCGCGCGCCCGTCGACCAGGCGCACCGAGGGGTCGTCGGGGTCCCACGCGAAGCCGAACGCCGGGGCGCCGCCGGAGCGGACGGCGGTGCCGTCCGCGCCCTGCATGACGGCGTTGCCCTGCAGCGCCGGGATGGCGCGCTCGACGCCGTCGGCCTGCTCGAGCTCGTCGGCGAGCGCCAGGTTGAGCCCGCCCAGCTCGGTGTCCTCGGTGAGGCGGACCACGGCGTCGGTGGAGTCCGACGTGGCGAAGATGGCGGAGAACGTCTCGTCGATGGAGTCGGTGAGCACGAACGAGCCGGCGACGAAGGCGGTGCCGAGCATGACCGCCAGGCCGGTGAGAAGGAGCCGCACCAGGTGCCCGCGCACGTTGGCCAGGGTGACCCTGAGCATCAGAGGTCGCCCATGGTCTTCATCCGGTCCAGGACGGACTCGGCGGTGGGGCGGCGCATCTCGTCGACGAACGACCCGTCGGCCATGAAGACGACGCGGTCGGCGTAGGCGGCGGCGGACGGCTCGTGGGTGACCATGACGATGCTCTGGCCGAACTCGTCGACGCTGCGGCGCAGGAACCCCAGCACCTCCGCGGACGAGCGGGAGTCGAGGTTGCCGGTGGGCTCGTCGGCGAACACGATCGCGGGCCGGCCCACCAGCGCGCGGGCGGAGGCGACCCGCTGCTGCTGGCCGCCGGACAGCTCGTTGGGGCGGTGGCTGAGCCGGGGGCCGAGCCCGAGGATGCCGACCACCGTGTCGTACCAGTCCTTGTCGACCTTCCGCCCGGCGATGTCCATCGGCAGCGTGATGTTCTCGGCGGCGCTCAGGGTCGGGACGAGGTTGAACGACTGGAAGACGAAGCCGATGCGGTCGCGCCGCAGCCGGGTGAGCGCCTTGTCGCCGAGCGTCGAGACGTCGACGCCGTCCACGACGACCTGGCCGGAGGTGGGGGTGTCCAGGGCGGCCATGCAGTGCATGAGCGTGGACTTGCCCGAGCCGGACGGCCCCATGATCGCCGTGAACTCCCCGCGCGCGAAGTCGATGTCGACCCCGGCGAGGGCGTGCACGGCGGCCTCGCCGCGGCCGTAGACCTTGGTCAGGCCGCGGGCGGTGGCGACGGCGTCACGGAGGTGGCGTCCGGAGTCAGGGCTCATGCGGCCATCGTCCTGGACGACCGTCGCCGTGCGGGCACCGGTCACGGCGTGCGGGCCGCCGGGACCGGTGGGCTGGGCGGGAGGCTGGTGGAGGGCGCTGCGCGTGGTCTCGCTCACGGGGATGTCCGTCTCTGCAGGGGGACCCCGGGGCGTCCGGGGGGAGGGCACCAGCGAAGCGGGCGGCGGGGGCGCCGGACCATAGGGGTTCCCCCCGGTCCTGGCGCCGGGCGGCACCAGGGAGCACCCTGACGCCGACCCCGGGTCCCGGGCTGCGCGCCGTCCCGGCCGTCGTCCTGCCGGCCGTCCGGGGGGACCGGTGAGCGGCGTCCTGTCAGCCCTCGTCGTCGCCGGGGAGGTCGGGCTGCACCGGCCGCATGACCCGGTCGAGCGCGTCCTCCGGCAGCGGGGGAGGGGTCCCGCCGGTCGTGGGGCAGAGCGCGGCGTGGTCGCACCACCGGCACACCCGCCCGGGGTTGGGCCGCCAGTCCCCGGTCTCCGCTGCCGTGCGGATCGCCCGCCACAGCTGCAGCAGGGTGCGCTCGAAGGCGAGCAGCTGCGCCTCGTCGACGTCCAGCGGCAGGGTCTGGCCCTGGCCGCCCACGTAGACCAGCTGCACCCGGGAGGGGACCCGGCCGCGGGTGCGCCACAGCAGCAGCGCGTAGAACTTCATCTGGAACAGGGCGCGCTGCTCGAACGCCTCGCTCGGCGCCCGCCCCGTCTTGTAGTCCACGATCCGGATCCGCCCGTCCGGCGCGACGTCGACCCGGTCGACGATGCCGCGCAGCACCAGCTCCTCGCTCACCTGGTGCTCCACGAACACCTCGCGCCCGTCGGGCTCGAGCCGGGTCGGGTCCTCCAGCTCGAACCAGCGGCCCACCAGCCGCTCGGCCTCGGCCAGCCACCGGGCCTCGTCCTCGCCCTGCGGGGTGGCGGCGACCGGTGCGGGGACGGTGTCCGGTCCGTCGGGTGCAGCGGCTGCCGAGGGCACCGCGTCCTGCGCGACGACACCCCCGGGGGCGTCAGGGGCAGCAGGAGCGGCGAACAGGGAAGCCACCTCTGGCCGGGCGGCGACCACCTCCGCCAGGGCCGGCGCGAGCAGCGAGCGCGCGTGCTCCAGCGTGCGCCGCTCCGCCGGCACGTCGAAGAGCTGCTCCAGGGCGCGGTGGACCACCGTGCCCCGCACCGCGGCCGACGACGGCTGCTGCGGGAGCCGGTCGACCTGGCGGAACCGGTACATGAGCGGGCAGAGCTTGAAGTCCGCCGCGCGCGTCGGCGACAGGCTGCCCTGGCGCACCACGGGGGCCGCCAGGGGGACTGCGGTGGTCGTCCCGGTCATGGGGAGCACGGTAGGTCGGCCCTGCGACAGAACGTCGGCGGACCGCAGCAGACCCGGCACAGGGCCACCTGGGTGGGCCTGCCCGGCGGAGCCTCGGCGGCCCCAGGGGCGGTGTGACGATCGACGCCCCGCACACGAACGAGGGGACCGTCGCATGACCCGCACCACCAGCCCGTCCGTCGGAGCACCCGTCGGGACCGTCGTCATGACGCTCGCGCTCGTCGGCACCTTCGCGTTGGCGGGTTGCTCCGGGGACGGGGACGTCCAGGTGCCGAGGGCCGAACCTGCTTCCTCGACCAGTCCAGCCGCCCCCGAGGCGTCCGTCGAGCCCGACAAGGGCGCTACCCCTCCGACAGACCCTCCCGCGACGGAGGCGACGGTCAGCGCAGCCGCCGCCGCCCCGAGCGGCACGGCCGCGTCCCCGTCCGGGACGGTGCCGGACGGGTGGCAGCTCGTCGACGACGGCAGCGGCCCGGTGTACGCGCTCCCGCCCGGCTTCGCGACCCAGGCCATGGGTGAGGTGACCGACGGTGTCGGTGTGACCGTCCACGGCCTGCAGGACGGCTCGCTCGTCGTGACGGACTCACGGCTGTCGGGGGCGCAGTTCGACGGCGCGCGCCCGGAGGACATCCTGGCGGGCGGCATCGCCGGTGCTGCCGGCGGCGGCGGGCTGACTCCCGAGGACCGCGAGGACTTCACGGTGGACGGCCGACCGGCCGCCGGGTTCCGGGCCCCAGACCCGACGGGCGGCGGTCGGTACCTGGCGGTCCGGCTCCTCGTCGACGGGGACGCCGTCATCAGCTTCATCTCCACCCAGGCCGACGAGGAGACTGCTGCGGCTGCGCTCGAGCAGGTCTGGGACACCCTCAGGCTGCCCTGAGCCCCCGCAGGCACCCCACGTACCCTCACCAGGTGAGCAGCCCGGACGCACGGACGGCCCCACCCGCGCGACGCGGCCCCCGGCGGCTCCGGCTCGCGACGGTCGCGGGCGTCCCGGTGCTGCTGTCCCCGTCGTGGCTGCTCATCGCCGCCGCCATCACCGTCCTCTTCGCCGGTGCCACCAGCCGGGCCACCGGGCTGGCCGGGCCGGCGGTCTACGCCGTGGCGTTCGTGCTGGCGGTCCTGCTCGCCGTCTCGGTGCTCCTGCACGAGGCGGCGCACGCGGTGGCCGCGCGGCTGTTCGGGCTGCACGTGAGCGAGATCGTCGTCGACCTGTGGGGCGGGCACACCGCCCTGGGCCGCCCGCGCACCCCGTCGGCCTCGGCCGTGGTGTCCGTGGTCGGGCCGCTGGCCAACCTCCTGCTCGCCGTCCTCGCCGAGGCGGTGCGGCGGCTGGTCCTCGTGCCCGCCACGGGGACGCTGGAGGCGGTCGTGTCCTTCCTCCTGCTGGGCACCGCGGTGAGCAACCTGCTCGTCGGCGTGTTCAACCTCGTGCCCGGCCTCCCGCTGGACGGCGGCCGCGTGCTCGAGGCCGTGGTGTGGAAGGCCACGGGCGACCAGGACACCGGCGGCCTGGTCGCGGGCTGGTCGGGGCGCGTGGTGGCGGTCGGGCTGCTCGCCTGGGTCCTGGTGCCGCCGCTGCTGCAGGGGGACCGCCCGTCGACGGCGACCGTGGTCTGGGTCGGGCTCGTGGCGCTGTTCCTGTGGCGGGGGGCCTCGGCCTCCGTCGCCGCGTCCCGGTTCCGGCGCCGGGCGGCGCGCGTCGACCTGGGGGCGGTGACCTCGGCCGCGGCCGTCGCGCACGAGGGGGCCAGCGTCGCCGACCTCGACCAGCCCGGCAGCGGGGGCTCCGACGTCGTCCTCGTCGACGCCTCCGGCCGTCCGGTGGCCGTCGTCCCGGCCGGTAGCGTCGCGGCCGTGCCCCTCGACCTCCGCCCGACCACCCCCGCCACCGCCCTGGCCCGCGTGCTGCCACCCGTGTCCGTGGTCCCCGCCTCGGGCGGCCCGATCGGCGCCGTGGAAGGCCTGGCGCGCTCCGGCGACCTGGGCATCGTCGTCGTCGACGCGCAGGGCCGCCCCACCGGCCGGGTCACCCCGGCCGCCTTCGCCGCCGCCATGGGCCTGCGGTGAGCTACGTGGTCCAGGGCACGACGCCCGAGCCGCCCGCCGAGCCGCAGGGGCCCGACAGCACCCACGACCAGGTCGCCGACCAGGTCGCCGACGGGTCCGCGGTGGCGGACGACGCGACGGCCGGGCTCCCGGCGCTGGAGGCGCACTCCACTGGCCTGTTGCGCGCCGGGGACCGGGTGCAGCTCACCGACCCCAAGGGCCGGCTCCACACCATCACGCTCGGGGTGGGGAAGGTCTTCCACACCCACCGCGGTGCCATCGCCCACGACGACCTCATCGGCCGGCCGCAGGGCTCGGTGGTGAGGAGCACCGCCGACCTGGAGTACCTCGCGCTGCGGCCGCTGCTCAGCGACTACGTCATGTCCATGCCCCGCGGTGCGGCCGTCGTCTACCCCAAGGACGCCGGGCAGATCGTGCACATGGGCGACATCCACCCCGGCGCGAGCGTGCTCGAGGCGGGGGTCGGCTCCGGCGCGCTCACCATGTCGCTGCTGCGCGCCGTCGGCGAGGGCGGCCACCTGCACTCGGTCGAGCGGCGGCAGGACTTCGCCGACATCGCCCGCACCAACGTCGAGACGTTCTTCGGCCGCCCGCACCCTGCCTGGCAGCTCACCGTCGGGGACCTGGTCCAGACCCTCGAGGCGCGCGAGGCCGCCGGCGACCCGGTCCAGGTCGACCGGTGCGTGCTGGACATGCTCGCGCCCTGGGAGTGCCTGGACGCCGTGTCCCGGGCGCTGCGGCCGGGGGGTGTCCTCGTGGCCTACGTCGCCACCGCGACCCAGCTGTCCCGCACCGCCGAGGCGGCCAAGGAGGCCGGCTGCTGGACCGAGCCGAGCGCCTGGGAGTCCCTCGTGCGCGGCTGGCACCTGGAGGGGCTGGCCGTCCGGCCCCAGCACCGCATGGTCGGGCACACCGGCTTCCTCATCAGCACCCGCCGGATGGCCGACGGGGTCAGCGCCCCGCGCCGCCGCCGGCGTCCCGCCCCCTCGCAGTTCACCGAGGAGGACCCGGGCTGGGGTCGCTGAGGCGCCGGCCCCCTCTCCCGCACAGGAGAACGACCCCGAGGCCTGCCGCCCAGGCGGGTGCCGGGGCTACCGTCGTCGCGGAGGTGGGGCCATGGTCGTGCCGACGGTCTACGCGTGGGCGGGCGGTGCGCCCGCGCTGCGCCGGCTCACCGAGGTGTTCTACGCGCGGGTGCGGCAGGACGAGGTCCTCGAGCCGGTGTTCCGCAGGATGGGGCCGCACCACCAGGAGCACGTCGCCGACTGGCTGGGCGAGGTCTTCGGCGGGCCGCCGGTCTACACCCGGGAGCACGGCGGGTACCCCGCCATGCTGTCCCACCACCTCGGGCTGAGGATCACCGAGGCCCAGCGGGCCAGGTGGGCGGCGATGGTGGCCGCCAGCGCCGACGAGGCCGGGCTGCCGTCGGACCCCGAGTTCCGCTCCGCCTTCGTCGCCTACGTCGAGTGGGGCACGCGCCTGGCCATGGCGAACTCCGCCGAGGGGGCCTCGCCGCCGCCGGCCGCCCCGGTGCCCCGCTGGGGGTGGGGCGAGGCGCCGCCCTACCTGCCCTGAGCGCCTGGTCAGGCTGCACCTCCCGTCGCGCCACGCCGGGCTGCCCAGCAGGCCCTGGGACGGTGGGCGCCGGACCCCCGGGTTACGGTTGGCGGGCACCTCGAGGAACGGGAGGCCCACCGTGGACGAGTCCGGCGAACGCCTGAGGATCGACCGACTGCAGGACGAGGTGACGCGCGCGCGGGCCGAGGCCGGCAGGGTCTCGATGCAGAACGAGCGCCTCGCGGAGACCCTCCGCGACGCCCGCGAGCAGATCGTCTCGCTCAGGGGCGAGGTGGAGCGCCTCGCGCAGCCGCCCGCGTCCTTCGGCACCCTCGTGGCCGTCGGCGACGACGGCACGGCCGACATCACCACCGGGGGCCGCAAGCTGCGCGTCGCCGTGACCCCGGCGGTCCCGGTCGTGGACCTCCAGCCCGGTCGCGAGGTCATGCTCAACGAGGCGATGAACGTCGTCGCCGTCACCGGGTTCGAGCGCGTCGGCGAGCTCGTCACGGTCAAGGAGCTCATGCCGCCGGACCGTGCGCTGGTCGCCGCGCACGCCGACGAGGAGCGGGTCGTCCGCCTGGCCACCCCGCTGCTCGGCGAGCCGCTGCGCGTCGGGGACTCCCTGACCGTCGACACCCGCACCGGCTTCGCCTACGAGCGGGTCCCCAAGGCCGAGGTCGAGGACCTCGTCCTGGAGGAGGTCCCGGACATCGACTACACCGACATCGGTGGTCTCGGCTCGCAGATCGAGACCATCCGCGACGCGGTCGAGCTGCCGTTCCTGCACCCGGAGCTCTTCGTCGAGCACGGGCTCAAGGCGCCCAAGGGCGTCCTGCTGTACGGCCCGCCCGGCTGCGGGAAGACGCTCATCGCCAAGGCCGTCGCGAACGGCCTGGCCAAGCAGGTCGCCCGCACCCGCGGCGAGGACGGCAGCACCGCCCGCAGCTACTTCCTCAACATCAAGGGCCCCGAGCTGCTCAACAAGTACGTCGGGGAGACCGAGCGTCACATCCGCCTGGTGTTCCAGCGGGCGCGCGAGAAGGCGTCGCAGGGCACCCCGGTCGTCGTCTTCTTCGACGAGATGGAGTCCCTGTTCCGCACCCGCGGCTCGGGCGTGTCCAGCGACGTCGAGAACACCATCGTCCCGCAGCTGCTCGCGGAGATCGACGGCGTCGAGCGCCTCGAGAACGTCATCGTCATCGGGGCGTCGAACCGCGAGGACATGATCGACCCCGCCATCCTCCGCCCCGGCCGCCTCGACGTGAAGATCAAGATCGAGCGGCCCGACGCCGAGGGCGCCCGCGACGTGTTCACCAAGTACCTGGTGCCGACGCTGCCGCTGCACGCGGACGACCTCGCCGCCCACGACGGCGACACCCGCGCCTGCGTCGAGGACATGATCGTGCGGATCGTCGAGCGGATGTACGCGGAGACCGAGGAGAACCAGTTCCTCGAGGTGACGTACGCCAACGGCGACAAGGAGGTCCTGTACTTCAAGGACTTCAACTCCGGCGCCATGATCCAGAACATCGTCGACCGGGCCAAGAAGATGGCCATCAAGGACCTGCTGACCACCGGCCAGCGCGGCATCCGGGTGGAGCACCTGTTCTCGGCGGTCGTCGACGAGTTCAAGGAGAACGAGGACCTGCCCAACACCACCAACCCCGACGACTGGGCGCGCATCTCGGGCAAGAAGGGCGAGCGGATCGTCTTCATCCGCACGCTCGTGCAGTCCAAGCAGGGCACCGAGCCGGGCCGCCTCATCGACAACGTGCAGTCGACCGGCCAGTACCTCTGACCCCGTCGCCCCCGGGAGCCCTCGACGAGGGCCCCGGGGGACCGGGCCAGCACGGCGCCGCGGGTTGTGTCCGGCGCCCCCCGTAGCCTGCGGGCGTGACGACGCGCCGGGTGATGGGGATCGAGACCGAGTACGGCATCACCGCGCCCGGGCGCCCGGGCAGCAACCCCATGCTGCTGTCCAGCCAGGTCGTCAACGCCTTCGCCACCCGGCCCGGCGGCCGCGTCGGCCGAGCCCGCTGGGACTACGAGGACGAGGCCCCGCTGCGCGACGCGCGCGGCGGCGAGCAGTCCCGGGGCAGCGCCGACCCCAGCCAGCTGACGGACGTCCCGGCCGCTGCCGGCGGCGCCATGCCCGACCTCGAGGACCCGTCGACCGCCAACGTCGTCCTCACGAACGGCGCCCGGCTCTACGTCGACCACGCCCACCCGGAGTACTCCTCGCCGGAGGTGACGGGCCCCCGCGCGGCCGTGGTGTGGGACAAGGCGGGGGAGCTGGTCATGCGCGAGGCCGCCGAGCGGGTCGGGGCGCAGCCCGGCCTCGGCGAGGTCCGGCTCTACAAGAACAACACCGACTCCAAGGGCGCCAGCTACGGCACGCACGAGAACTACCTGCTGAGCCGGGCCACCCCGTTCGCCGACGTCGTCGCCGGCCTCATCCCCTTCTTCGTCACCCGCCAGGTGTTCACCGGCGCCGGCCGGGTCTCGATCGGCCCCGACGGGTCGACGCCGGGGTTCCAGCTGTCGCAGCGGGCGGACTACATCGAGGTCGAGGTCGGCCTGGAGACCACGCTCAAGCGGCCGATCGTCAACACCCGGGACGAGCCGCACGCCAGCGCGGACCGCTACCGCCGCCTGCACGTCATCCTCGGCGACGCCAACCTGCTCGAGACCGCGACGTACCTCAAGGTCGGCACCACCGCGCTCGTGCTCGACATGATCGAGGCCCGCAGCCTGCCCGGCGGGCTCGCCCTGGCCCACCCGGTCCGCGCGCTGCACGCCGTCAGCCACGACCCGACGCTGAGGACGCTGGTCCGCACGCTCGACGGGCGCGAGATGACGGCCATCGACGTCCAGCACCGCTACCTCGAGGCGGCCGAGAAGCACGTCAAGTCCCGCCGCGACGACACCGACGTCGTCACCGCCACCGAGACCCGGGACGTCCTCGACCGGTGGTGGGACGTGCTCGACCGGCTGGCGAAGGACCCGATGACCGCCGCCCGGGACGTGGAGTGGGTCGCCAAGCTCCGCCTGCTGGAGTCCTTCCGCGACCGCGACGGGCTGTCCTGGGACTCCCCGCGCCTGGCCGCCATCGACGTCCAGTGGTCCGACGTGCGCCCCGACCGCGGGCTCTACCACCGCCTCGTGGCCCGCGACGAGGTCGACCGGCTCGTCAGCGACGAGGAGGTCCGCGCCGCGGTCGACTCCCCGCCCGAGGACACCCGTGCGTGGTTCCGCGGCCAGTGCCTGTCCCGCTACGGCAGCGCCGTGGCCGCGGCGAGCTGGGACTCCGTCATCTTCGACGTCCCCGGCCGCGGGGCGCTGCAGCGGGTGCCGACGCCGGAGCCGCTGCGGGGCACCCGGGAGCACGTCGGCGCCCTGCTCGACGCGAACCCGACGGCCAGCGCCCTCGTCGAGGCCCTCACCCGGCCCGGGTCGTAGGCTGGAGGAGCACCTCCCGGGGGCGGCCGACCGCGACAGCACGGCACCGCGAGGCACACACGCAGCACGACAGACGGAGGTGACGGCGATGGCAGGTCAGGAGCAGCAGCGCCCGCAGCGGCGCAGCGACGCACCGGAGGAGACCGAGGAGGTGGCGGTCCCGACCACGACGAGCGAGGCCCCGGCGGCGTCCGACCTCGACTCCCTCCTGGACGAGATCGACGACGTCCTGGAGACCAACTCCGAGGAGTTCGTCCGCGGCTTCGTCCAGAAGGGCGGTCAGTGACCACCGGCCCCGGCCAGGGGGCCCGGCTGCCCGCCGCGTTCCTCGCCTCCGACACCTCGTCCTTCGTGGAGTTCCTCGGCCGCCACGCGCCCGACGCGCTGGCCCCGCTCACCCGCGCGGTGACCCCCGGCACGCCCGTCGACGCACCCCACGCCACCACCATCGTGGCGCTGGCCTGCGGTGACGGCGTCGTCATGGCCGGCGACCGGCGGGCGACCGCGGGCAACGTCATCGCCAGCCGGGACATCGTCAAGGTCCACCCGGCCGACGCCCACTCCGCCATCGGCATCGCCGGCGCGGCCGGCATCGGCCTGGAGATGATCCGGCTGTTCCAGGTGGAGCTCGAGCACTTCGAGAAGCTCGAGGGCACGACGCTCAGCCTCGAGGGCAAGGCCACCCGCCTGGCCGCGATGGTGCGCGGCAACCTCGGCATGGCCATGCAGGGGCTGGCGGCGGTGCCGCTGTTCGCCGGCTGGGACCTCGCCACCCGCCGCGGCCGCATCTTCAGCTTCGACGCCACCGGGGGGCGCTACACCGAGTCCGACCACCACAGCATCGGCTCGGGCAGCTACTTCGCCCGCGGGTCGATGAAGAAGCGCTGGCGTCCGGGGATCGGCACCGCCGACGCCACCGCCGTCGCGGTCGAGGCGCTGTTCGACGCCGCCGACGACGACTCCGCCACCGGCGGGCCCGACGTCGTCCGCCGGATCTGGCCGGTCGTCGCGGTCATCGACGCCGACGGCTACCGCGAGCTGGCCGACGGCGAGGTGGAGGCGCTGGTCACCGACCTGCTCGCCCACCGTCGCGACGACGGCCCGACCGGTGCCGTCCCCATGGTCGGAGGGTCGCCCGCATGAGCCAGCCGTTCTACGTCTCGCCCGAGCAGCTCATGAAGGACCGGGCCGACTTCGCGCGCAAGGGCGTCGCCCGGGGGCGCGCCGTCGTGGTCGTCGCTCACACCGAGGGCATCAGCTTCGCGGGGGAGAACCCGTCGCGGGCGCTGCACAAGGTGAGCGAGATCTACGACCGCATCGCCTTCGCCGCCGTCGGCAAGTACAACGAGTTCGAGAACCTGCGGGTGGCGGGAGTGCGCTACGCCGACCTGCGCGGCTACTCCTACGACCGCTCCGACGTCACCGCGCGCGGCCTGGCCAACGCCTACGCCCAGACCCTGGGCGCGGTGTTCACCGAGCAGTCCAAGCCGTACGAGGTCGAGCTCGTCGTGGCCGAGGTCGGGGCCGCCCAGGCCGACGACCAGCTGTACCGGCTCACCTACGACGGCTCCGTCGTCGAGGAGCACGGCTCGGTCGCCATGGGCGCCGGTGCGGAGCAGATCAGCACCCACCTGCGCGAGCACTGGACGGCCGACCTGGACGAGGCCGGCGCGCTGCGGCTCGCGGTCGCCGCCCTGGGCGCCGCGCCGCTGCCGGACGGGGCCACCCGCGAGGTCGCCGCGGAGTCGCTCGAGGTTGCCACGCTCGTCCGCGGCCGTGCCCGGCGCTCGTTCCGCCGTCCCGCCGTGGACGAGGTCCGGGACGCGCTGCAGGGCGGCTGACCCACGCGGGCGGCCCGGGGGCGTTCGCGTAGCGTTGGGCCATGGACCGACGCATCCTCGGGCTCGAGACGGAGTACGGCGTCACCTGCGCGTTCGAGGGGACCCGGCGGCTCAGCCCGGACGAGGTGGCCCGCTACCTGTTCCGCAAGGTCGTGTCGTGGGGCAGGTCCAGCAACGTCTTCCTCCGCAACGGCTCCCGGCTGTACCTCGACGTCGGCTCGCACCCGGAGTACGCCACCGCCGAGTGCGACGACGTGCGCACCCTCGTCGTCCACGACCGGGCCGGCGAGCGGATCCTCGAGGGCCTGGCCACCGACGCCGAGGCGCGGCTGCGCGAGGAGGGCGTCAACGGCGAGGTCTACCTGTTCAAGAACAACACCGACTCCGCCGGCAACTCCTACGGCTGCCACGAGAACTACCTGGTGAGCCGCCACGGCGAGTTCAGCCGGCTGTCGGACACGCTCATCCCGTTCCTCGTGTCGAGGCAGCTCGTCGCCGGCGCCGGCAAGGTCACCCACACGCCCCGCGGGGCGCTGTACTCGCTGTCGCAGCGGGCCGACCACATCTGGGAGGGCGTCTCCAGCGCCACCACCCGGAGCCGGCCGATCATCAACACCCGCGACGAGCCGCACGCCGACGCCGAGCACTTCCGCCGCCTGCACGTCATCGTCGGCGACTCCTCCATGTCGGAGACGACCACGCTGCTCAAGGTCGGCGCGACCGACCTCGTGCTGCGGATGGTCGAGGCCGGGCACCCCGTGCGGGACATGACGCTGGAGAACCCGATCCGCGCCATCCGCGAGATCAGCCACGACCTCACCGGGCGGCGCACCGTGCGCCTGGCCAGCGGGCGCACCGCCTCCGCGCTGGACATCCAGGGCGAGTACCTGCAGCGCGCCAAGGCGTTCGTCGAGGCCGGCGGCACGGCCGACGCGGTCGGCACGTCGCAGGGGACGTTCAAGCAGGTCCTCGACCTCTGGGAGCGGGCGCTGCGCGCGGTGGAGACCGAGGACCTGTCGCTCGTGGAGCGGGAGATCGACTGGGTGATCAAGTACCGGCTGCTGCAGCGGTACATGGAGAAGCACTCGCTCGAGCTCGACGACCCGCGCATCGCCCGGCTCGACCTCGCCTACCACGACATCAACCGCAACCGGGGGCTGTACTTCCTGCTCGCCCGGCGGGGGATGGTCGAGCGGGTGAGCCGCGACCTGGAGGTCTTCGAGGCCACGGTGGTCCCGCCGCAGACCACGCGCGCCAAGCTGCGCGGCGACTTCGTCCGCGCGGCGCAGGAGAAGCACCGCGACTTCACCGTGGACTGGGTGCACCTCAAGCTCAACGACCAGGCCCAGCGGACCGTGCTGTGCAAGGACCCGTTCCGCTCCGTCGACGAGCGCGTCGAGAGGCTCATCGCCGGGATGTGACGCAGGGCTGCCCCGCCCGTACAGGCTGCACCCAGGCTCAGCCCGTAGGCTCAGCGGCGATGACGTCTGACCTGGGGCTGCTGCGCCCCCTCCGTCCTGCCCGTCCGACCGTGCGCCGTGCCGCGCGCGCCGGTGCCGCCGCCGCGGCCGCCGCCCTGGTCCTCGCTGCCTGCGGTGACGACGCCTCCGGGGGAGAGGGCGGCGACGCCGCCGAGCCCGCCGGCGACCTGGGCGCGATCGAGGTCGAGGGGGACTTCGGCGAGGAGCCGACCCTCACCTTCGACACCCCCTTCGCCCTCGAGGAGTCCGACAGCACGACCCTCAGCGAGGGCGACGGCGAGGCGATCGAGGACGGCGACACCGTGACGATCGACTACACCGTCGTCTCCGGCGCCGACGGCTCCACGCTGGACACCAGCTTCGGCGCCACCTCGATCAGCCTGCCGCTCGTCGAGGGGCAGACCACGCCCGCCCTGGTCGACGCCCTCGTGGGGGAGACCCTCGGCTCGCGCGTCCTCGTCGCCGTGGCCCCCGAGCAGCCCACCGACGGTGCCTCCGCGGCGCCCTCGCCGGCCGCGGGCGACCCCGCCGCCGACACCATCATCTTCGTCCTCGACCTGCTCGAGGTCGTCCCCGAGCGCGCCGACGGCGAGCCGGTCGAGCCGCCCGCGGGCACCCCCGTCGTCTCCACCGACGAGGCCGGCGACGTGACCGGCGTGGACGTCGCGGGCATCACGCCGCCAGAGGGCCTGGTCGTCACCCCCGTCCTCCAGGGCGACGGCGACGTCGTCGGCGCGGGCGACACGGTGACCATCCACTACACCGGTGTCCTCGCCGCCGACGGCGTCGAGTTCGACTCGTCCTGGTCCCGCGGTGCGGCGACCACGTTCCCGCTCGGCAACCTCATCGCGGGCTGGCAGCAGGGCCTGGAGGGCGTCGCCGTCGGCAGCCGCGTGGTGCTGCAGGTGCCCGCCGAGCTCGGCTACGGCGAGCAGGGCAGCCCCCCCACCATCCCGGCGGACGCCGACCTCGTGTTCGTCATCGACGTGCTCGACACCCAGGCCGCCCCCGAGGCCCCGGCCGAGCCGTCCTCACCGGCCCCGGCACCCTCGGAGTAGCAGTAGCCTCTCGCGCGCGGCCGCCTGTCGGCCGCGCGCGGGAGGAGGGGTCGCGGTGTCGGCGCAGCGGACGGAACGCCTGCTCAACCTCGTCATCGCGCTGCGCGCCACCCGTCGTGGGATGCGGCGGGAGGACCTGCGCCGCGCGGTGCCGCAGTACGCCGCGTCCCCGAACGAGGCCGCCTTCGAGCGGATGTTCGAGCGCGACAAGGAGGACCTCCGCGAGATCGGGGTCCCGATCGTCACCCTGGCCAGCGACGTGCTCGTCGACGCCGAGGACGCCTACCGCATCGACGCGGGGGCCTACGAGCTCCCCCCGGTGACCTTCACCCCGGCCGAGGTCGCCGTGCTCGGGCTCGCCGCGCACGTCTGGCAGCAGGCCGCGCTGGCCGTGCCCGCCGCCCGCGCCCTCACCAAGCTCAAGGCCGTCGGTGCCGCCGACGACCCGCTGCTGGCCGCGGGCGCCGGGCGCGACCTGGCCGGGCTCGTCGACCCGGTGGTCCGCACCGTGGAGCCCGCCTTCCAGCCGCTGCACGACGCGCTGCGCCTGGGCCGGGTGGTGCGCTTCTCCTACCGCCGCCCCGGCGCCGAGCCCGTCCGCCGCACCGTGGAGCCGTGGCGCCTCGTGCTGCGCTCGGGGACCTGGTACCTGGTCGGGCTCGACCTGGACCGCGACGCCGCCCGGGTGTTCCGGCTCAGCCGGATCGAGGGGGCGGTGAGCACCGTCCGCGGCCGCCGCGCCGGACCGGTGCCGGAGGAGTCCGTCGTCCTGGACGCGCTGCACGTCCTCAGCGCCGCCGAGGCCCCCGCCCGCGACGGCGCCGAGGTCCGCCGCCCCGCGCGGCTGCGGCTGCGGCCC
>NZ_JBBEOI010000010.1 GCF_037860755.1 Aquipuribacter hungaricus
GGCCGCCGTGCCGGCCCTGCGCCCGGCCCGCACCGTGCTCGGGGGCGCCGTCGGGCGGGCGCTCGTCCCCGTCCTCGGCGCCACCGGCGTGGCCGGCCTCGCGTACGGCCTGCTGCTCGGCGCCGGGCTCGCGCTCGGCCGCTGACCTGCAGCTGGTCCTGGAGCTGCTCCCCGCTGACAGTCCTCCGACCGCGGCCGGACTCCTAGCGCCGGCGGACCGCCGGGTCGTCGGCGCCGGGGCGACCGGCCCACAGCCACAGCAGCGGGCCGACGACGGGCAGGAAGAGCACGAGCAGCACCCAGGCTGCGAACGGCAGGCCGCGCACCAGCGACGGCTGGGTGCGCATGCAGTCGACCAGCGCGTAGACGTGCAGGCCGACGACGGCGAGCACGACGAGGAGGCGCAGCACCGCCCCAGGGTAGGCGCCGCCCCGGCGCGGGGAGCCGGCCGCCACGCCTACCCTGGTGCCATGCGTCCGGTCGCCGTCTACTCCGCCCTGCGCGTGGGGCTGTTCCTGGCGGTGCTGCTCGTCCTGCGGGTGCTCGGTGTCGGCGGGGTGCTGTCGCTGGTCGTCGCCGTGGTGCTGGCCATGCTGCTGTCGTTCCTCGTGCTGCGCCGCCAGCGCGACGCCGTCACGCGCGCGCTCATGGAGCGCCGGCAGGCCCGGGGCACGACCCGTCCGCGCCGCCGCTCGCTGCGCGACTCCGTGCGCGACCGGATCGCCGAGGACGCCGCCGCCGAGGACGCGGCCGTGCGCGACGCGGCCGACGGGAGGTCCGCGTGAGCACCCCCGAGGACCTGCGCCGGGCCGGCTCCTTCTACGAGCAGGTCGGCGGCGAGGACACGTTCCGCCGGCTCGTCCACGCCTTCTACCAGGGCGTCCGCTCCGACGGGCCGCTGCGGGCGCTGTACCCGGAGGAGGAGCTCACCGCCGCCGAGGACCGGCTGCGGATGTTCCTCGAGCAGTACTGGGGCGGGCCCACGACCTACGGCGACACCCGCGGGCACCCGCGGCTGCGGATGCGCCACGCGCCGTTCCACGTCGACAGCGACGCCCGGGACCGCTGGCTCACGCACATGCGCGCCGCGGTGGACTCCCTCGACCTGGCGCCGATGCACGAGGCCGTGCTGTGGGACTACCTCGAGCGGGCCGCGCACAGCCTCGTCAACCGTCCCGGCTGAGCCGCCTCCCGGCCCGGGCGCGTCCCGGGACCGCATTGTGACAGCGCTTACATCCGTGTGCCAGCCTGTCCCCCCGTGACTGAGTGGTGGCGTGACGCCGTCGTGTACCAGGTGTACCCCAGGTCCTTCGCGGACTCCGACGGGGACGGCATCGGCGACCTGCCGGGCATCACGTCGAGGCTGCCGAAGCTGGCGGAGCTCGGCGTGGACGCCGTGTGGCTGTCCCCCTTCTACCCCTCCCCGCAGAACGACGCGGGGTACGACGTGGCGGACTACCGCGACGTCGAGCCGATCTTCGGCACCCTGGACGACGCCGACGCCCTCGTCGGGCGCGCGCACGAGCTCGGCCTGCGCGTGGTCGTCGACATCGTCCCCAACCACACCAGCAGCGAGCACCGCTGGTTCCAGGCCGCCCTCGCCGCCGCGCCGGGAAGCCCGGAGCGGGCCCGCTACCACTTCCGCGACGGGGGCGGGCCGGACGGCGGCGTGGCCCCGAACGACTGGCGCTCGGTGTTCGGCGGGCCGGCGTGGACCCGGGTGACCGAGGCCGACGGCACACCGGGCCAGTGGTACCTGCACCTGTTCGACAGCACGCAGCCGGACCTGGACTGGGACTCCCCCGACGTCCACGAGGAGTTCGCCTCGACCCTGCGGTTCTGGCTGGACCGGGGCGTCGACGGGTTCCGGATCGACGTCGCCCACGCCATGGTCAAGGAGCCCGGCCTGCCGGACTGGGCCGACGACGGGCCGATGGGCGGCACCGCGGAGATCACGGACTCCAACCGCCCCCCGATGTGGGACCAGGAGGGCGTCCACGACATCTACCGGGGCTGGCGGAAGATCGTCGACTCCTACGACGGCGACCGGATGCTCGTGGCCGAGGCCTGGGTGACGCCGTACTCGCGGCTGGCCCGCTACACCCGTCCCGACGAGCTGCACCAGGCCTTCAACTTCGACCACTGCGTCGCCGCGTGGCGGGCCGACGCGCAGCGGCACGTCATCACCACGTCGGTCGAGGGCTCCTCGGCCGTCGGTGCCCCCGCCACGTGGGTGCTGAGCAACCACGACATCGTCCGCCACGCCTCCCGGTTCGGCTTCCCGCCTGCCCCGCGGGGCCTCGGCGGCATCGGGCCGGACGACCCCCAGCCGGACCCCGTGCTCGGGCTGCGCCGCGCCCGCGCCGCCACCGCGCTCATGCTCGCCCTGCCCGGGTCGGCCTACCTCTACCAGGGGGAGGAGCTCGGGCTGCCCGAGCACACGACGCTGCCGGGCGGGGCGCGCCAGGACCCGACCTGGTTCCGGACGAACGAGGCCGAGGTGGGCCGTGACGGCTGCCGCGTGCCCGTGCCGTGGGAGGGCGGGGCGCCGTCCTACGGCTTCGGCCCGGGGGCGGCGTCGTGGCTGCCGCAGCCGCCGTCCTACGGCGAGCTGGCGCGCGACCGGCAGGAGGGCGTGGAGGGTTCCACGCTGGAGATGTACCGGACCGCGCTGCGGCTGCGCCGGGAGCTGGGCCTCGGTCTCGGCGACCTGGTCTGGGCGGAGACGCTGTCCCCCGCCCAGACCCCCGAGCAGTCGCTCGGCCTCCTGCGGGGCACGGTCCGGGTGCTCGTCAACTTCGACGGCCCGGACCTGCCGCTGCCCGAGGACGCCGAGGTGCTGCTGGCCTCGGGCCCGCTGGGCGAGGGCGGCGTCGTGCCCTCGGACACGACCGTCTGGTTCCGTCAGCCCTGACGGGTGCTGCGGCGGAACTGCACGGGCGGGCCGTCCAGGCGGGCCAGGAACTCCCGCTCCTCGGCGCTGATCCGCCGGGGGGCCGCCGCGGAGAACGAGTACATGACCATGGTCGAGGCCGAGCGGGCGTGCACGGTGCGCCCGCCGGCCTCGTCCTGGGTCGCGACCTCGTAGCCCAGGTCGAAGCCGGCGCCGCCGACGTGGGTGACCCAGACGTCGACCAGGACGCCGCTGCTGGTGTAGGTCAGCGGCACCAGGTACTCCACCTCGTGCCGCACCACGAGGGTGCCCGTGTCCGGGCGGGCCTTGACCACCGCGAGCGCCTCGATCCGGGCCTGCTCGGTGTACCGGAAGAACTCGGTGTTGTTGACGTGGCCGTAGGCGTCCATGTCGGACCAGCGCATGGCGACGGGGACGGTGGTGACGGGCACCGCCCGATCCTGGCAGGTCGTGCGCCGGGGCGGCAGCAGCCGGTGCATGACGGCGGGCACGCAGGGGTACCCCGGGGCCATGAGCGAGAACACCGAGAACGCCGAGAGCAGCACCGGGGCGCAGGGCGACCCGGCCGGCACCAGCAACCCCTCGGAGGAGGCGTACGACGCCGCCACCGACAGCGACGCCGACCCCGAGATGATGAACCCGCGCGACCTGACCGGGGAGTCCTCGGGCGAGACCGACCCCGACGTAGACCCGGACAGCCTCAACCCGAGGGGTGACGCATGACCGAGACCGGCGGGACGGACTCCCTGGACCAGGACGCTGTCGCCTCGCTCGAGCCGGACGAGGTCGACTTCGACCAGGACCTCGCCTTCAGCCAGGCCGGCGAGGACGAGATCATGGAGCAGTCGTACGTGCCCAACGACCGGCCGGTCTTCGCGGGCCACCACGGCGAGACCGCCGCGGAGCAGGCGGAGGGCGCGAGCCTCGACGAGCGGCTCGCCGCCGAGGTGCCGGACGTCGGCATCGAGCGCCCCGGGGACACGCTGCTCCCCGAGGAGCAGCCCCTGCAGGACGCGCTCGGCGAGGACATGGCCGCCGAGGACCTCGTCGTCACCGACGACCCGGACGGGTCCGAGGTGGGCGACTTCCGCGCCGGGCGGCTCGTCGAGCCCGACCAGGGTGCCGCCGAGGACGCCGAGAAGGACATGATCGCCACGGACGTCGGCATCGACGGCGGCGCCGCCAGTGCCGAGGAGGCCGCGATGCACGTGGTCGAGGACCCCTCCTACTGAGGCGACGGTGCCGCTGCGGCGGCACCGCGAGGTCGCGCCCGGGCCGGTAGGTTCCCGGGCGTGACCTCTCCTCCGTCCCCGGAGTCCCTGCGGGACCAGCTCGTGGCCGACCTGCGGCTGGAGGCCACCGACGACCCCGACCGGTTCGTCGGCCAGAACGTGCTCCAGCCCTTCGGGCGGGTGTTCGGCGGCCAGGTGCTCGGCCAGGCCCTGATGGCCGCCGGGCGGACGGTCGAGGCGGACCGCGCCCCGCACAGCCTGCACGCGTACTTCCTGCGGCCCGGCGACCCCGAGGTGCCCATCGACTTCGCCGTCGAGCGCCTGCGCGACGGCCGCTCCTTCAGCGCCCGCCGCACCCACGCCCTGCAGCACGGCCGGCCGATCCTGTCGATGATCGCCTCGTTCCAGACGCCCGCGGAGGGCGTCGAGCACGCCGACCCGATGCCCGAGGTCCCCGACCCCGAGGACGTGCCGACGACGGCCGAGGTGCTGGCCGGCATCGACCACCCCGCCGCCCGCTACTGGTCCCACGAGCGGCCGATGGACGTCCGCAACGTCGGCGGTGCCGTCTTCCTCGAGCCGTCGGAGGACCGCTCGCCCGACGGGACGGTGTGGCTCCGCACACCCGCGTCCCTGCCGGACGAGCCGCTCCTGCACGCCGCGGTCATGGCCTTCGCCAGCGACTACTCGGTTCTGGAGCCGGTGCTGCACCGGCACGGCATCGCCTGGTCGACCCCCGGGCTGAAGATCGCCAGCCTCGACCACGCCATGTGGTTCCACCGCCCCGCCCGCGCCGACGAGTGGCTGCTGTACCGGCACCACTCCCCCTCGGCGTCCAACGCCCGCGGCCTGGTGCAGGGGTCGATGTTCGACCGGTCCGGCCGGCTCGTGGCGACCGTGGCCCAGGAGGGCATGGTGCGCCTCGCCGGTGGCTGAGGAGCACGCGGGCTGACCGGGCCCGTGCGGAACCGCTGGAGCGCCGACGGCGTCGGAGGGTCATGAGGACGGACGTCGCCGCGGCGCTGCTGGTCGTCGCCCTGGCCGGCTGTGGTCAGGCCCTCCCCGACGGCGGCGCGGCGGGGAGCAGCGGCACCGGCGTGGCCCCGGTGACGGCGGCCCCTGCAGGAGCGGGCAGCGACCTGGTGCCCGAGGGGTACGACGGGGCGTTCGTCACCGAGGGGCTGGTCCTCGACGAGCCCGGGGTGGGGCCGCAGCTCTGCGTCGACGTGGTGCTCGAGTCGAACCCGCCGCAGTGCGGGGGGCCGGACCTCGTCGGGTGGGACTGGGATGCGGTCCCTGCCCGGTCGTACGAGACAGGCTCCGGGGTGCGGTTCGGCACCTACCGGTTGACGGGGACGTTCGACGGTGACCGTCTGACCCTGACCCGCACCGCGGAGGTGCAGGGAGCCGACGGACCGGGCGGCGTGCCGGGCGGTGACGGGGGGCCGGCCGGTGACGGAGGGCCGGTGCCGGACGGAGCCGGCGCTGTCTCCCCGGACGGACGCGACGCCGACGCCCTCCGGCGGCTGCAGGTGGAGCTCGAGCGGGACCAGCAGCTGCGAGGTGACGTCGACGGCTTCCTGTGGGCCGCGACCGACCTGGACCGGGCGGTCGTCGTGGTGCAGGTCCTGGTCGCGGAGCAGGCGGAGCAGGACGAGCTCGACGCCGCCTACGGGCCCGGCGCGGTCGACCTGCGGGGGCTGCTCCGCCCCGTCGGGTGACCGAGCACTAGAACATCTGTTCGAACCGGCGTACCGTGCCAGTATGGAGGTCGCCCTGCAGCCGTCGCTCTTCGACTCGCTCGGACCTGCCGACCCGCCCGCGGGCCTGCCGGACAGCCGGGCGGACCTGGGCGTCCGGTCCGGCGCCGGCGACGAGCCTTGTGCGCCTGCGCTCGGGCCGCTGGGCAGCACCGTCGAGCGGGTGACGCTGTCGGGCGGCGCGTGGGTCGACGTCCGACCGGGGTGGGTGAGCGGCTCCGCCGAGATGTTCACGCGCCTCGTCGAGCGGGTGCCGTGGGAGGAGGAGCGCCGGGTGATGTACGACCGCGTGGTCGCGGTCCCCCGGCTGCTGTCCTGGTACGGCGAGCACGACGCCTGGCCCGACCCGCTGCTCGCCCGCGCCCGGGACGCGCTCAACGAGCACTACGCCGCCGACGAGCGGGAGCGCTTCGTGTCGGCCGGGATGTGCTTCTACCGGGACGGCCGCGACGGGGTCGCCTGGCACGGGGACCGCATCGGCCGCAGCCGCCGCGAGGACGTCATGGTCGGCATCGTGTCGTTCGGCGCCCCGCGCGCCCTGCTCCTGCGGCCCGTCGGGGGCGGGGCCAGCCTGCGCTACACGCTCGGCCACGGCGACCTGCTGGTCATGGGCGGGGCGTGCCAGCGGACCTGGGAGCACAGCGTGCCCAAGACCGCCCGCGCCGTCGGCCCGCGCATCAGCGTGCAGCTGCGCCCGCGCGGCGTCGCCTGACGCCGGCCGGCCGGCGTCGTCCCGCTCCGACGGCAACCTGGGACGGCGTCGTTCCGTCAACAACGGCAACTTGCGTCGGCGTCGTTCCGTCACAACGGCACTTTGCCGCAGCCCCGTTTCGCCACAACGGCACCCTGCGCCGGTCTAGCCGACGCAGGGTGCCGTTGTGGCGGACGCGTCAGTCGCGGGTGAGCTTGCGGTGCGTGACGCGGTGCGGGCGGGCGGCGTCGACGCCGAGCCGCTCGACCTTGTTGGTCTCGTACGCGGCGAAGTTGCCCTCGAACCAGAACCAGCGCGCGGGCTCCTTCTCGTCGCCCTCGTAGGCGAGGATGTGGGTGCACACCCGGTCGAGGAACCAGCGGTCGTGGCTGATGACCACGGCGCAGCCCGGGAACTCCAGGAGCGCGTTCTCGAGGCTGCTGAGGGTCTCGACGTCCAGGTCGTTCGTGGGCTCGTCGAGCAGCAGCAGGTTGCCGCCCTCCTTGAGCGTGAGCGCGAGGTTGAGCCGGTTGCGCTCGCCGCCGGAGAGCACGCCCGCCGCCTTCTGCTGGTCCGGGCCCTTGAACCCGAATGCGGAGACGTAGGCCCGCGAGGGCATCTCGACGTTGCCGACGTGGATGTAGTCGGTGCCGTCGGACACGACCTCCCACAGCGACTTCTTGGGGTCGATCCCGCCGCGGTTCTGGTCGACGTAGCTGACCTTGACAGTCTCTCCGACCTTGACCGAGCCGGCGTCCGGCTCCTCGAGCCCGACGATGGTCTTGAACAGCGTCGTCTTGCCGACGCCGTTGGGGCCGATGACGCCGACGATGCCGTTGCGGGGCAGCGAGAACGACAGCCCGGCGATGAGCTCGCCGCGCTCCTCGAAGCCCTTGTGCAGGTCCTTGACCTCGATGACGGTGCTGCCCAGGCGCGGGCCCGGCGGGATCTGGATCTCCTCGAAGTCGAGCTTGCGCGTGCGCTCGGCCTCGTTGGCCATCTCCTCGTAGCGGGCCAGCCGCGACTTGGACTTGGTCTGCCGGCCGCTGGCGTTCATGCGGACCCACTCCAGCTCGTCCTTGAGGCGCTTGGCGAGCTTCTGGTCCTTCTTGCCCTGGACCTTGAGGCGCTCCTGCTTCTTCTCCAGGTAGGTGGAGTAGTTGCCCTCGTACGGGTACAGCCGGCCGCGGTCGACCTCGGCGATCCACTGGGCGACGTTGTCGAGGAAGTACCGGTCGTGCGTGACGGCCAGGACGGCGCCGGCGTAGGCGGCCAGGTGCTGCTCGAGCCAGTTCACGCTCTCGGCGTCGAGGTGGTTGGTGGGCTCGTCGAGCAGGAGGAGGTCGGGCTTGCTCAGCAGCAGCTTGCACAGGGCGACCCGGCGGCGCTCGCCCCCGGACAGGACGGTGACGTCGGCGTCCGGCGGCGGGCACTGCAGCGCGTCCATCGCCTGCTCGAGCTGGCTGTCCAGGTCCCACGCGTCGGCGTGGTCCAGGGCCTCCTGCAGCTCGCCCATCTCGGCCATGAGGGCGTCGAAGTCGGCGTCCGGCTCGGCCATGAGGGCGCTGATCTCGTTGAAACGGTCGAGCTTGGCCTTGATCTCGCCCAGGCCCTCCTCGACGTTGCCGAGGACGGTCTTCTCCTCGTTGAGGGCCGGCTCCTGCATGAGGATGCCCACGCTGTAGCCGGGCGACAGCCGGGCCTCGCCGTTGGACGGCTGGTCGAGACCGGCCATGATCTTGAGGATCGTCGACTTCCCGGCGCCGTTGGGGCCGACGACCCCGATCTTCGCGCCCGGGAAGAACGACATCGTCACGTCGTCGAGGATCAGCTTGTCGCCGTGGGCCTTGCGGGCCTTGTGCATGGTGTAGATGAATTCCGCCACGGCCCCAGGCTAGGGGCTGCGCCGTCGGCGGCCGGACCCAGCGCCCGCCCCGACGGGGCGGGCGCGGGCGGCCGGCAGGGCTCAGAAGGGCTCGGAGCCCACGTCGACGAGCGGGCGGGCCGGGTCCAGCCCGCCGTCGTACCCCGGGCCGGCCAGCAGGCCGCCGCCCTCCCCGCCCAGGTCCTCGCCGTCGAGCTCGCCGACGCTCACGGCGGTCGCCAGCTCGTCGGCCTCGGAGCGGTCGGTGTCGTCGCGCACCTCGTCGGCCCGGGAGCGGCGGTTGGGCGTGAACGAGGTCGTGCCCCACGTGAGGTCGTGCCCCAGCGCCTCGGCCGTGACGTCGGCGCTCGTGCGCGGCTGCCCGTCGTGGACGAAGTCCCGCACCCGCAGCCGGCCGTGCACGACGACGCCCTGCCCCTTGGCCAGGCTCCCCACCACGTTCTCGGCCAGGCTGCGCCAGCAGGTGACGGTGTACCAGCTGGTCTCGGCGTCGACGACCTTGCTGTCGGAGGAGGAGTAGCGGCGGGCCGTCACAGCCAGCCGGAAGCTGCACACGGTCGTGCCCTGCTGGGTGACCTTGAGCACGGGCTCGGTGGCCACGTTCCCGCGCAGCGCCACCCTGGTCTCGTTGAGCATGTCGGTCCCTCTCGTCGCAGTGCCGACGGGGTCGTCGGCGGTGACCACGACGGTGCCTGGGCGACCACCGCACCGCGGGTGCCGTGACGGCCGGCTGTGGACGGCGACGCCCACCGGCCGGCTGTGGACGCACCGGCAGGACGCACCCGGCAAGCACCGGCGGGACGCACCGGCAACGCACCGGGACGCAGCCGGGATGCAACCGCGACGCACCCGGCGGGACGAGCCCTCAGGGGGTGAGCAGGTCCCGCACGCGCCGGTGGTCCGCGAGCACGTCGGCGACGGGGACGAGGACGCGCTCCCGGGCGACCATCGCGACGCCGGCCTCGAGCCGGGCCTGCGCGACCCGGGCCCTGGCCCGCGCCCGGGCGGGCACGACGGAGCCCGCGACCAGGGCCAGCAGCGCGCCCCCGAGCAGCCCGGCCACGAGCAGGGCCGTGGGCACCGGCACCGGGATCCCTGCGCCGGACAGCGTCGGCACATCGGGGTACGGCACCTGGAGGAACTCCAGCGCGAACAGGGCGAGCAGCCCGAGGAGCCCGAGGAGCGCGGCGGCGGCCAGGACGACGTGGAGCACGCCGACCGCCACCCACCAGCGCGGCCGGGGGAAGCTGAGGTCGGTGCCGACGACGGACTGGTCGAGCGCGTCGCGCAGGTCCTCGGTCCGCACCGGGGCCTGCCGCACCGACTCCGCCCAGCGGGGCGGCAGGCCCTGCGTGGCGGTGTCGAGCAGCTGCCGCTCGGCCAGGTCCACCCGGGCCAGCTGCGCCCGGCTCGGCTCCGGGACCGACGAGCGGGCCAGCGCACCGAGCTCACCGGTGAGCTTGTGGTCCTTGAGGCCGAGGCGTCGCAGCGGGTCCCGCCGCAGCCTCGACACCCACCGGGTGAACGGCCAGCCGACGTAGGCGGAGGCGTCGCGCCGGTAGCCGGTCTCGACGGCGGACACCACGGCCGGCACCGACGCGGCACCCGCGAGCGCCTCGGTGAGCCGGTCGTCCCCGCCGACGTCGTCGACGAACGGCTCGTCGTCGGCCACGGTGCCGCGCAGCGTCGAGGCGACCTCGCGCAGGGCTGCCCGGGCACGGCCCAGCGCCATGGCGCGGGAGGCGACGGCGTCGGCGAACAGGGTGCGCAGCTCGGCCACGCCCTCCCCCGTCACCGTCGACGTGGCCATGACCGTGGCGGCGGGGAGCCCGTCCTCGCGGACCAGGCGGCGCAGGTCGCCCATGACGGCCTCGCGCTCGGCGGTCCCCAGCCGGTCGACCTGGTTGAGGACGACGATGAGCACGTCGTCGTGGCCGCGAAGGCGCCGCAGGTAGTCCGCGTGCAGCGCCTCGTCGGCGTACTTCTGCGGGTCGACGACCCAGACGATGAGGTCGATGACGTCGACCAGCCGGTCGACGTCGGCACGGTGGGCGAGCTCGCGCGAGTCGTGGTCGGGCATGTCGAGCAGGACCAGGCCGGTCATCGCCGAGCCGGGCCCGCCGGCCAGCTCGCTGTCGTGGACGGTGCGGTGCCGGGAGGGGACCTGCAGCCAGTCCAGCAGCGGGTCCGCACCCGTGCCCCAGACGCAGGCCACCGGGTGGGAGGTCGTGGGCCGGCGCACGCCGACGGTGGAGATCGTGAAGCCGGCGACCGCGTTGAACAGGCTCGACTTGCCCGAGCCCGTCGCCCCGGCGAGCGCGACGACGGTGTGGGCGGACCCGAGGGCCGCCCGCGCGCCGGTACGGCCGACCTCGTCCTCGGCGCGCTGCCGCAGACCGGGCTCCAGACGGTCGCCGGCCACCGCCAGCGACTCCTCGATCCGGGCGACCAGGTCCGGGACCTCGACGGCGGGGTCGAGCTCGCGGCCGCGCCTGTCCTCGCCGCGCCGGCCCCTGCCCCGGCGCGCTCGGACGTCCTCGCTCACCGGGACTCCTCGAGGAGCTCCAGCGCACGGCGCAGCCGGGAGCCCGCGTCGGCGACCGGGGCCGCCTCGACCCAGCGGCGCCGCTCGTGCTCCAGCAACCCGTCCACCCGCTCGAGCAGGTCGGCGCGCGCCTGGGCCGCGAGGGTGCGGACGGCCTCGTCGCCGAGGATGGCCTCGAGCAGGCGCTGGCTGAGCACGGCCGTGCCGCCGGCGATGGCGACCTCGCCGCCGGTGAGCCCCGCGGTCTGGCTGAACACCCCGAGCATGAGGACGAAGCCGAGGCCGTTGACGCCGAGGCTCACCGCCCGGGCCTGGGCCTTCTTGCCCTCCCCCTGCGCGGTGACCATGGCGATGACGGCGCCCTGCCAGTCGCGCACCAGGCGGGCGATGCGCTCGTCGGTGCCGTCGGAGGGCCGGGCGAGCGAGGGGTGCTCCTGCAGGAGCGTCGCCCCGGCCGGCCGGGCGCGCCACTGCGTCGCGGTGTCTCCCGCGGCGGCGGTGAGCTCCGACAGCAGGAGCGCCTGCGTGGAGGACTGCAGCGCCTCGCCGAGCTTGTCGACGGGCGCCCGCTTGCCACGGACGAGCTCGACGACACGGTCGCGCACCCGGGACACGCCGGCCTCGAAGCCGCGCCACAGCTCGCCGGTGCCGAGCGCCTCCTGCCAGCGCGTGAGGACCTCGCCGCGCAGCACCGAGCCGTCGGACAGGGCGGTGTCCAGCGTGCCGCGGGCCTGCAGGTAGCGGTCCCGCGCCAGGCCCCGGAGCTCCGTCGCGGCGGCGTTCTGGCCGTCGGCGGCGTCGGCGATGTCCCCGACCCGGTCGGTGAGGGTGTTGAGGGCCCCGGTGACGGTGCGGCGGATGACCACGCCGCGGGCGGCCTCGTCGGCCGCGAGCCCGGTGAGCCAGGTGAGCAGCGGCTTGACGGTGCGCCGGGGCAGCAGCCCGGCGTCGACCACCGAGTCCACGACGGAGAAGATCGGCGAGGCGCCGAGCCCGTTGGCCGCGAGCATGCCGGCCAGGTCGCCGCGGATCTCGTTGAGCGCGCCGGCGGGCACCCGGTTGAGCACGACCGCGAGCGCCGCCGAGCGGGCGGAGGCCTCCTGCAGCAGGCCCCACGGCACGGCGTCGGCGTAGCGCGCGGCGGTGGTGACGAACAGCCACAGGTCGGCGGCGGCCAGCAGCTGGGCCGCGAGCGCGCGGTTGGAGTCCACCACGGAGTCCACGTCCGGGGCGTCGAGCAGCGCGAGCCCCGACGGCAGGGCGTCGTCGGCGACGAGGCGGACCGTCGTGATCGGCTTGTCCGGCGACAGCTCCTCCTCCTCGCCCGTCACCCGCGACAGGCCCGGCAGCACCCTCTGGTCGACGAACCAGTGCGCGTCGGCCGGGGAGTGCACGAGCACGGGGGCCCGCGTCGTGGGCCTTAGCACGCCGGAGCGGCTGACCTGCTGCCGGACGAGGCTGTTGACCAGCGTCGACTTGCCGGCGCCCGTCGAGCCGCCCACCACCACGAGCAGCGGGGCGTCGAGGCGCTCCAGCCGGGGCAGCAGGTAGTCGTCGACCTGGCGCGACACGGCCGCCACCTGCTTGCGGGCGGCCGCCACGCCGGGCACCTCGTAGGAGAGGTCGACGGTGCCGAGCTCCGCCCGCAGCGCCCCCAGGGCGCCGACCAGCGTCGACCGTCCACCGTTGTCCACGCCGACAGCCTGCCCCGGCAGGCCTGCCGGTGGCGAGCGGACACTCGGGAAGATCACCACCGACGTGGTCCGGGCCCCGGGGGGCGCGTCAGTCCTCCGCCCGCAGCGGGCCGTCCCAGGGGACGGGCGGCCGACCGGCGGTCTGGTCGACGAACTGGCGGGTGTACCAGTCCCCGAAGCGCTGCAGCAGGGGTGGGCGCGGCAGGGTCATGAGCACCGCGTCGCGGCAGTAGGCGTCCGCCTCCGCGAGCAGGGCGGCCAGCCCGGCGGCCGCCGCGCCGGCCGCGACGGGGACGGTCTCCACCTGGTCGACCGTCAGGGCGCCCGCGGCGATCGCTGCGTCCAGCTCGGCGTCGCGCCGCTCCCGGGTGGTGCCGTACCGGTCGCCGAGGATGCGCGTGAGGTCGGCGAGCCGCACCGGTACGTCGTCGTCCGTCGCGCCGCCGGACAGGGCGAGGAGGCGGAACTCGCGCATCAGGCCGTCGTGGTGCTCGCGCGCGGCGCGCATGACGAGGACCGGCATGCCGACCAGGTGCACGTCCACCGTGGTGGACGGCTCCCCGTCGACCCCGCCGTCGGGCAGGAACCGGCCGAGCGACGCACCGCCGCCCCCGTCACCGCTCACGATGACGGCTGTGAGGCCGGGGGCGGCACGAGGCCGGCGAGCAGGTCGGGGTCGAGCGGGACCCAGGCCTCCCGCGCCTCCAGCACGCGGAACCACACCGTCTTGCCGCCGTCGTGGGGCTGCCACCCCCACTCGTCGGCCAGGGTCTCCAGCACCTCCACGCCCCGCCCGGTGGTCGCGGTCGCGGAGTAGTGCCGCCGGGCCGGGGGCATCGCGGAGCCGTCGTCCACCTCCACCTGCACGCCCGGCCCCTCGGCGCGCAGCCGCAGCAGCATCGGCGTGCCGGCGTGGATGACGGCGTTGGTGACCACCTCGCTGGTGAGCAACTCGACGGCGTCCAGCAGGTCGTCCAGGCCGAGCTCGGCGAGGCGGTCGGCGACCCAGCGGCGGGCGTCGCGGGTGGACCCGGGGCGGGCCGGCAGGGCGAGCTCGGTCACCGCCGCACCCTCCACCTGGAGCCTCTTCGAGCGGGGCCTGACCACTGCCCCGGCCGCCGTCCGGCAGCCCGCCGACGCGTCGTCGTCAGCGTGAGGATGCCCGCCCCGGCCCCCCGTGTCCATCGCCGGACCGCCGTGCGGAAGCCCGGGACCACGTTTGGGAACGGGCGCGCTGGGCATCCAGTCCTGTGCCGGCCGGAGAGTCCTTCCCGGCTGCCAGACCCGACCAGAACGGGAGTTCACCATGATCAGCACCAACGACCTCACCCGCGTGACCGGCTCCACCGTCGTCGACAACGACGGCGACAAGATCGGCACGGCCCGCGAGGTCTACGTCGACGACGCGACCGGCCAGCCGGAGTGGGTGACCGTGAACACGGGCCTGTTCGGCACCTCCGAGTCCTTCATCCCGCTGGCGCAGGCGCAGCTGTCCGACAGCGGCCTCCGCGTCCCCTACGACAAGAAGATGGTCAAGGACGCCCCCCGCCTGGGCGACTCCGGCCACCTCACGCCGCAGGAGGAGGACGAGCTGTACCGCTACTACGGCATCTCCGGCGAGGGTCGCACCGACGACCTCTACCTGGAGCGCGACAGCGCCACCACGGACACCACCGGCACCGAGACCACCGAGACCACCGGCACCGCGACGACCGGCACCGCCGGCTTCGACAGCGACCGGGGCACCGTGGGCCACGACACCTCCGGCCCGACCACGGACGACGCCATGACCCGCTCCGAGGAGCGCCTCACGGTCGGCACCGAGCGGCGTGAGGCCGGGCGCGCCCGTCTGCGCAAGTACGTCACGACCGAGACCCAGACGGTCAACGTGCCGGTCAGCCACGAGGAGGTGCGGCTCGAGCGCGAGCCCATCACCGACGCGAACATCGGCAACGCCACCGCCGGCCCGACCATCTCCGAGGAGGAGCACGAGGTCGTCCTCCACGAGGAGCGCCCCGTGGTCGACGTCGAGGCCGTGCCGGTCGAGCGCGTCCGCATGGAGACGGCGACCGTCACCGAGACCGAGGCCGTGTCCGGCCAGGTCCGCGAGGAGCACATCGAGGTCGAGGGCGACACGGACCGTGACGGTCTGACGCGCGACCGCGACGACCGGGTCTGACCGACCCACCCCCGCTGACGGGAGGCCCCACCCATACCGGGTGGGGCCTCCCGCCGTCTGTGGCGGTAGGCACGGAGCAGACCCGACAGCCGCCGCCACGGCGGCTCAGACGCCGTGCTCGGCGCGCACCCGGCCGGACCGCACCGCCGCGACTAGCGCCGCATGGTCCCGCTCGGTCTGGTCGGCGTACGAGCGGGCGAAGCGGCACATCGCCCGGTCCAGCGGCTCCCCCGGCCCGACGTAGCCGGCGATCATCGAGGCCCCGCTCGTGCGGGCGTGCCCCTTGGCCAGCAGCCGGCCGCAGATGCCGACGTAGTCCGCGAACGCCGCGGCCGAGATGTCCTGCAGCGCCAGCGTCCCCTTCATGTTGCGGAACTGGCGGACGTAGAACTGCCTGCCCTCGACCGTGGTCCAGCCCAGCAGCGGGTCGCTCACGGTCTGCAAGGCCTGCTGGTACTCCACGACCCGCTGGCCCTGGTGGGCGTGCAGCGCCTGCTCCCCGTGCACCCACGGCGCGACGACCGAGCGGCGGGCCTGCTTGAGCTGCAGGAACAGCACGTCGTCCGGGCTGCTGCCCTCGCACAGCGCCACGTAGGCACGCAGCCCCACGCTGCCGACGCCGACCACCTTGTGGGCCAGGTCGAGAATCGTGTAGCCGCCGAGCAGCCGTGCCCAGTGCGGGTCGAGGGTGAGCAGGTACTCGTCGAGGGCGACCGCGAGGGCCTCGGCGTGCTGCTCGTCGAGCCGGGTGATGAGCGGCGGCTCCTCGACGATGTGGCGGCGGCCGTCGCGCTCCTCGGTGAAGCGCGGCAGGGCCCGGTCGCTGGTGCGGGAGCGCGCCCGGCTGGCGGCGGCGTCGATGGCGGCGGCCAGCGAGGGGTCGGAGGTGGCGGCGAGCAGACGCGGCAGGTCGAGCCGCTCGAAGGAGCGGTCCATGAGCGGCTGCTCTGCCAGCCGCCGCACCTGCTCGCGGTAGGCGGCCGAGCACGAGGCGACCGCGCGCTCGCAGTCGTCCTCGGAGTGCCCGTTCTGGCGCCCGGCGACCCAGATGCTCGCGGCCATCCGGCGCAGGTCCCACTCCCACGGACCGGGGTGGGCCTCGTCGAAGTCGTTGAGGTCCAGCACGAGCTCGCGCTCCGGCGAGCCGTAGAAGCCCACGTTGCCGACGTGCGCGTCGCCGCAGATCACGGGCGTGATGCCTGTCGACGGCAGCCGGGCGAGGTCGGCGGCCATGACGACCGCCGACCCTCGGAGGAAGCCGTACGGCGAGGCGGCCATCCGGGCGGTGCGGACCGGCACGAGCCAGTCCTCGCGCCCCTGGTGCGACTCCTCGACGAGCGCGACCGGGTCGACGCGGTCCGGGGGCGGTGACCAGTCCCCCAGCTGCGAGCGCCTCACCACCTGCCGCAGCGCGCGTCCCATCCGGTGCCGCTCGGCCCGCGGGGTGGGCCGGTCGCGCATCGACAGGTACGGCGAGGGGTCCGCGGAGGCGAGGACCACGTGGGCCGGGACCGGGACCTGTGCCATCGGCCGTGCTCCCTGGGGTCGGTGGTCGGGGGGGCCAGGCTGCCGCACGCGCCGCCCCCGCCGCAGCCCCGGAGGTGCATGATCGCCTCATGGCTACCACCGGGCTCGTCCGTCCCCGCTCCGGCAAGCTGATCGCCGGCGTCTGCGCCGCCCTCGCTGAGCGGACGGGGCTGCCGAAGGTCCTCGTGCGGCTCGGCTTCATCCTGTTCGGGCTGTTCGGGGTGGGCGAGATCGCCTAAATCGCACTGTGGGTCATCATCCCCAAGCAGCGCTGACCCGCTGCGCCGCCCGCACCCCGGAGTACCGTGCTCGCACGCCCGGGGCGCCCCGGGTGTGCGCCCCCGTAGCTCAATGGACAGAGCAACGGCCTTCTAATCCGTAGGTTGCCGGTTCGAGTCCGGCCGGGGGCACCGGTTCCCTGTGCTGGTCACCGGCTTAAGCGCCCCCCGCAGGGCTGGCAGGGCTGGCCGCTCAATGGCGGCTAGTCCGCACCTAGTCCGCACTGGCTTGTGCGAGCCGCCGCGTCCAGCCGGCGCGCGAGGTCGTCGAGGTCGTCGCCGAAGAGGCCGGCGTACACGTCGAGAGTCATGGCCGCGGAGGCGTGGCCGAGCATCCGCTGCACCGCCTTGATGTTCGCCCCGGCGGCGACGGCCAACGACGCGGCGGTGTGGCGCAGCTCGTGCGGAGTCAGGCCGTCCAACCCCACGCTGGTCGCCGCGGCGTCGAACACCTGAGAGCGGAAGTTGCCGTTTCGGAGCACCGCGCCCTGGCGACTCGGGAAGGCGAAGTCTCCGGCCGCCCGGCCCTGCAGGTGCTCGTCGAGGCGGGCAAGCAAGAACGCCGGGACGGGCACTGTCCGACGCTGGTGGTTCTTGGGCGTGCCGATGATCGCTCTCCCGGACACCTCGGTCATCGAGCGCTGAACGCTAAGCCGGCCGCGGGCCAGGTCGACATCACTGACCCGCAGGGCGGCCAGCTCGCCCCAGCGCAATCCCGTGTAAGCCAGAACCAGAACCACCGTGTCGAAGGGCGATCCTGCCGCCGTGGCGAGGGCGGCTACCTCCTCGTGACTGAGGAAGCGCTTGTCCGAGGTGGCTGCGCGAGGAAGCCGGACACCTGACGCGGGGTTCCTGACGATCCGGCCGTCGAGGACGGCAGCACCCAGCAGCATCGAGAGAACGCGATGCGCGTGCCGGACCGTGGAGCCCGACAGGCCGCTATTGGTGAGGCCTGACACCCAGGCGACCACCCCCGAATGAGTCACCGACAGCAGTGGCACCCGCTCCCAGGCTGGCAGTACCTGCCGAGCGAGGAGCCCTCGGTATCGCTCATGCGTCGTGGGTTTCAGCTGGGTCTGCCCGGCGAGCCACTGACGCCCCCACTCCCCCACAGTCACCTTGCCGAGCGACGGGTCCAGCCAGTCTCCGCGACCGAGGGAGACCTCGACGGTGGCGAGCCATCGTTGGGCATCGAGCTTTCGGTCGAAGTGCCGTGACCTCTCCCGGCCAGTGGGGTCCCTGTAGCGTGCGCGCCAACGGCCATCAGGGCGCTTAGCGACGTTCCCCACGTCACGCGATCCGGTCCGCTAGCCAGGACTCCACATCGGCCTGGCGGTAGCGCAGGTGCTTACCGAGTCTGTAGGCCTTCGGCCCCGTCCCGGTGTGGCGCCACTGATAGAGGGTTGCGACGGGCACCCCCAGGTAGGTCGCGACGTCTCTGATGCGCCACAGCGGCGCCACCTCGGTCCTTGGCCCCGCGGTCGGTCGTGTGGCGGCATTGCTTTCAGCCATGTTCGTGCTCCCTCCTCCTAGGCAGCGTGACCGCTCAGCGGGTTGCTCAGCGGGTTGTCCACAGCCCTACCTGGCGGACCGGTGCCGCCGGGGTCGAGCTGCCGTTTGGCGTGCTCGTACTGCTCGCGCCACCGGTTCCGCTCCTGGACGGCCGCGAGGATGGCGGCGGCGTAGTCGGCTTCCGGCATGGGAATGTCGGCCCAGACGAAGCGAGGTCGGCCGTCGTCGAGGACGGCGTCGACGGCCATCCGGTCCACGTCGGGCGGGGCGATGCCGGCGGCCAGGAGGGTCTGGCGGACGACTGTGGCGCGGTCGGCGCGGTGCTCGGCGAGGGTCTTCCCGGACCACTGCTTACTCACCTGGACGCGGCGGCCGCCGTATCCGAGGTTGTCCCGGTCGTGGGCCCGCTTCTCGCACGCACCGGGCTCCATGCCGGGTGCGCAATCCTTCGGCTGGATCCCGTGGCGGAGCCAGTTGGCGCACTCCGGCGAACAGGGCAACCAGCGGACCTCTTCGTGCAGCCGGTCGACGTGCGTATCGAAGGCCGCCCGGCTGGCCAGCATCCGAGCCCGTGTGCGAGCCGACCGGGGGTTGTCGAAATCAACCGGGTCGTCCTCGAGCTGGTTGTGGTCGGTGAAGAGGTCGGCAAGGCTTTTGGTGAGGTACTTGGTGAGGTACCGGATGGTTCGATCGGCGTCAGCGCTGTCACCGAGGATGCCCTTGATGTCGGTCTGCCGGCCAAAGCGCATGGTGTGGCCGGCCGGCTGGCCGGGGTCGGCGTCGAGCTGGGCGTCGAGGTCGTCCATCGCCTCGTCCCAGGTCGGCAGCGGAGCGCCGTTGAGGGGGTCGCGGTAGGCGCCGGCGTCCCACACCGGCAGCCCGGTCGACGATGCGTCGTAGACGACGTGGTCGAAGGGCGGCCACCACACCTGGACGTAGGTGGCGCGGGTGACGTCGCGGAGGACCTGGCGGGGGACGGCGCCGCGGATGGCGAAATGCACATGGGGGGCGAGGCGCTTCTGCGGCTCTATGGCGGCGAAGTACTGGGCGCGGTAGCCGGCGCAGCGTCGGAGGTTCTGCACCCACCGGGCCAGGAGGCGGGGCAGGTGGATCGCGTCCAGCGCCGCGCGGCGGTAGTCGTAGCTCTCGGCGTCGATCGGTGTGCCGGTGCCGGGGATCACGCGCCCGTAGGAGGGCAGGGTGAGGGTGACGAACATCGAGGGTCGATAGACCTTTCCGTCGCGGCCGGTCCAGGTGCGGCCGACGGTGCGGTCCTCTTGCGGCACCCGCGGAAGGTCCGCGGCGTCGTCCCGGCGACGGGTCGAGCGGGTCCGCCGGTCGGTCCGCTCGTCGTCCGCCTGGTCGGTGGCCCCGTCCTCGGCGACCTCGTCGAGATGCGGCCTGCCGTCGTCCAGGTCGTCTGCGACCTGGTCGGTGTCGGGTTCGTCGTCGCGGTGCCAGCCTTCGCGGCACTGCTGCTGACGGACCCGTCGGGCCTTGTCTGCGCACGGCGGGCAGACCTTGTCGCGGGTGGACTTGCAGGGGATGGGGACCCGGGTCACGTCGCCGGTGTCCCGGTCGGTGACCTGCCGGAGCAGGGGGCGGACGCAGACCCCGGCGTGCTCGGCCCAGGTGCGCACCTGCCGCCCGTCCACGCGCAGGGTCGGGTCGTCCACCACCCGCTGCTGGCTGCTGGTCCAGACCTTGCCCGCGGCGTCGACCCGGGCGAGGGCGCTCATGAGGCCAGCGCCTTGCGGTGCACCGAGCGGGCCCGGCGGGCGCTGGGCTCGTAGTGCTCCTTCAGCTCGGTGGTGTCGAGCTCGGCGAGCAGGTCGAGGAGGTCACCCGTGTAGGCGCCGCCACGGAACCCGCCGGCCCAGAACCCGGCCGAGGCGAACGTGTCGCTGGCATAGCGGCGGCAGCGTTCCCGGACGGGGCAGCCGGTGCAGACGCGGGCCATGACGGCGCGGATCTCGTCCTCGACCCGGTGGGCGTCCTCGGTCCAGGGCAGGTCTGGGCGCCGGGTGCAGGCACCGCGGGTCATCCAGGTGTGGTCCAGCAGTCCGAGCGTCGCGGGCGTGTGGGTGCGGGTGAGGGGACGGGCTTCTGGCCGGTGGCCGGGTCCTGGGCTGGCGGTCATGCCGGTGCTCCGGCCTGGGCCGGCGTAACGCCGGCGGGCGCTGTGTCCTCGGCCGGGTCCGAGGGCGGGGGGCAGAGCGCGGGTGCGGGGTAGGTGCGGCCCAGGTGCTCGATCGTCTTGTCCGGGACGTAGACGGCGCGGGCACGCTGAGGGTCGGGGACGCCGTCGATGCGGACGAAGCACACCCCCGGTGTCGAGAGCGGGATGCGGTCGCACGCGGCTCCGCGTTGCAGGGCGCCGTCGCCGAGGACCATGTCGACCTGGATCGGCTCGTCCAGCCGAAAGGCGACGCGGACGGCGTGCAGGCCCCGCCACCGGACGACCTCCTTGGACGGGTCCACGGTGGTGGTGATGACGGTGAACCCGACCGCGCGACCGCGGCTCAGGAGGGCGCCGAGGGCGGCCTCGACCCGACGGGCAGTCTTGGAGTCCGCTAGCGCTGTCAGGGTCGCCAGCTCGTCGACCACCACCACCCGGTGCGGGCTGCTCACCGACGGCTTGTGCTGCCTGCTGGTTCCGGCGAGGGCGGCGGCGCGCTGGTCGAGCTCGGCGACCAAGGCGTCGAGGGTGTCGGCCATGTCGTCAATCCGGTCCACCACGTCTGCCAGCGGGCGGGCGGGGGTGGCTTCCATGCCGCCCTTCGGGTCCAGCCACGTCACCCGCACCAGGCCCGCGTGCACCGCGGTCGACAGCCCCGCAACGATCGCCCACAGCAGGCTGCTCTTGCCGGAGCCAGTGGTGCCGGCGATGAGGACGTGCGCGCCGCGCAGCTTGAGCCGCCACGACGACCCGTCCTCGAGGACCCCGACCGACAGCCCCGCCAGGCCAGCGAGCACCGTTGTCGCGTCGGTGAGCGTCGGGACGGCACCGAGGAGCAGGGGCCGGCGGAGGGTGTCGGCGCGGGTGATGTCGAGCCACACCCACCCCGGCCCTGCCGGGCGCACCCGGACCGTCAGCGCCCGCCACGCATGCGCCAACGAGTCGCACCCCGCGGCGACGGTGTCCGGAGTGATTCCTGCTGGCAGGGCCACAAGGAGGTGGTCGGTGGCACCGGTGAAGCGGACCCGCCGCAGCCGGGCGACCTCTACCGACTGCCCCTGCTGCCGCAGCGCCCGGGGAGTGTCCGCCCACGCCAGGACCAAGGACCGCACCACGCCGGGGTCCTGCCGGCGGTCCGTGACGTACAGGCCGTGGCGCAGGGCGAGGGTCTGCCACGACGGGCCGTACCGGTAGCGGCGCCGCCACCAGCACCCCCACCACCGGCCGACAGTGCGCCGGTAGGACCGGGGCGCCCGCCACCGCCACACACCCAGCGACACCACCAGGACCACGGCGGTCAGGGAGAAGGCAGCCTGGTCCTGCCACCGCGACGACGCCCACCAGACGTACGCGCCGGACGTCAGGAGGCCGGCGCCGACGAAGGTACGAAGGGGACGACGCAGGACGTCGGCGAGCAGGAGCCGGAACACCCACCAGCCGTGACGCCACCCGCGCACCAGCAGCGGCCATGCTCGCCCCACCTTCCGGCTGGCCGTCCGTGGCGGCCAGGCAGTCGGAGTGACAGAGATCGGTGCCGACGCTTCGGTGGCCGTGGTGGTGATCATCGGTCGGTGTGGGTGGCGCGGGCGACGTTGAGCAGGTGCTCACCGACGCCCTCGACGAGCTTGAACGCCGACGACAGGTCCGCCGACATGCCGTCGTCCGGGTACTCCGCCACCCGCCGCATCAGGTACGCCACCGCGTCCAGGACCTGCCCCACGTCGGCCGCGGACTTGATGACGTGATCCCACACCTCCTCCGCTGACCCCATGCCGAGGTGACGTGCGTAGGCGACCACGTCCACCCCAGCGCCCGTCCCGACGCAGCCGGTGGTGCTGCCGATGGGCATGTCAGGCCGCCTCGGACGACGGCGCCGACCGGCGCACACCCTGACCGACGCCGGGGCCGGTGGGGGCGGCGATGGCGTCGGCGAACCAGTTCTCGATGATCCCGCCCGTCTTCGGCGACCGGACCTCCACCCGCAGCCCCTCGAACCCGATCGGCCCCAGGGCCGTGACGTTGGGCTGGTCCAGGCTGGACACCGTCACCGACGCCACCACCGACGCTGTCCGGCCGTAGGTGGTCTGCTGGTACATCACCTCCACCCCCCACAACGGCATCCCCGTCGCCTCGTCCCTCGCCTGCTGCTCCGACGGACGACGACCCCCACCTGGGGCCTCCACCCAGTCGAACCGGGCGTCCACCACCCCCGTCGCCACCATCGGCTGCTTGCTGCTGTCCACCGCGTAAGCCGGCATGACCTGCCCCTCTCACTCGTGACCGATCTGGTCGAGTGAGACGGTGGGCGCAGAAGCCCGTTCTGCCCCGCAACGGGGTGCTACCCGCACAAAAGTGCGGGTAGAGGTCAGCCGGCCGACTGCTCCGTCGATGACCAGTGCAGGCGTGACGCCGCTCGATTGAGCACCGCCTGCACCAGCGACGCTATGTCGAACTCAGCGGAGAGGTCCGCGCCGGTGCCCGACAAGACCGGGTCAACGGAGTCGGCCCCCGACTGCGGGTCGAAGAAGGAGACCCCGTGCTCGCGAAGACGCCGTAGGTGGCCGGTCAAAGCCGGATGGCCGAACAGGTCTTCGTTGATCATCGGTACTGCCGTGATCACCGCCCCTGTGCCCATGGCTTCACACAGGAGGCCGTGCGCATGGGTATCCGCAATGCCCAGCGCCATCTTGGCGGTGCTGTTGAAGGTGAGCGGGGCAACCACCCAGGCGTCCGCTCGTCGGGGGTCCGCCTGCTCCTGCGGGGGCCTTGCGATGTCCCAGCCGAGCGCGTTGTCAGTCAGCACCACAGACACCGTGAAGCCAGCCCCGGCCAGCGCCGCCGCGATGTCCGGCCAGCGGTGGGCGAGCGGCGCTGCGCACACCACGAGCGTGCAGGACCGGCTCACCGGTCCAGTCAAGCAGGTCAGTGCACGAGGCCCGCGCGGGTCGCCAGGTCGGTTAGTGCCCGCGTCTGGGTCTTGGTGCCGCGGGCCAGCATCTCGCGGACCATCTCCTGCGTGATCACGTTGTAGCGGATAGCGCCTGGGGCAATCCGCTCGGCGTCGAGGAGGTGCAGGGTGGCCTCAGCGTCGCGCCGTCGCTGCGCGTTGGCCCAAGCCAGGTCCACGTGGACCTGTGCTCGGCGGCTGGCCAACGCCTGTGGCAGCCGGCTGGGGTCGACGTTCGCTGCCGCTTCCAGTGCCCCCCGGGCGTCTCCGAGCTCGGCTGCGACGCTCACCCGATGGATGGCGACGTTGGTCGGGCCGAAGGCCGTGAACCCATGGTTGGCGTCATGCCCGAGGAGGTCCGCCAGCGCAGCAGAGCGCCCGAGACGCGAATCAGCCTCAGCGCGGTCGGTCCGACGCGCCGCGATCACTGCGCCGAGGAGCCACAGCGCACCGACAGCCGAAACCAGGGCGGGGTTGTCAGACCTCAGGTCGAAGTCGCGGCGGTCGACCATCGCCATCACGACGCGCTCCGCATCAGCGATGCGGTCGCCACGAAGGAGCGCCGCCGCGACCTGGTACATGGCCAACGACACGGCCACCTGTGATCCGGTGACAACCGCCACGGTGACGCACCGGTCGGCGGCCATGGTGGCAAGCTCTCCGTCACCGAGCTTGGTGACGAGCTTGGCGGCTAAAACGTAGGCCTCGACGTAGACCAGGGCCGCCTCGCGGTCCCCTTGCGGGTTCGCGGCGTGCAGCCTGTCTGCCTCGGTGAGGAGCGTCGGAAGCTCCGCGACGACGGTGGTGTAATCGGCCGCTTGGTAGTGAGCATGCAGTTCTGCGGACTTGGCTCGAATGCCGCCGACCGATGTCGCTGCGGCACTGCCTGGCGCTCCGACTGCCATCTCGTAGCTGGTGAAAACCCGCCGCACGTCGTCGAGCGCCGCCCCCATTCCTGCACCGTTCGGAGCGTGCCGCCAAGGCGTTCCCGTCAAGGAGGCCACGTCGACGCCCAGGACTCGAGCTAGGTCGAGTAGCACGGTCATACGGTCGACGGATCGGATCCCCCGCTCGACCTGGGACAGCCAGGACTCCGAACGCCCAACCAGTCCTGCCAGAGATGCTTGGCTCAGGCCACGGCGACGCCGGTACGTGGCGATTCGACGTCCAACGGTCCCCCCAACCATGACCTCACGATGCCACCTGACGCCGACAGCGTCACGGCCCTTGGCCGGGGCTGTGGACGAGCGTCACCACGGTCGTCCGCCCGCCGCACCGCGCGTCCCGCACCAGCCCCCTAAGCCAGTCGGGGATCGCCATCCGGGCATGGCGCCCCATCTACCGGACGTCAGCCGCAAGCTGCGCCAGCGAGGATCGCTCACGGAGTTGGTACGTGGCTGCTGAGTCTCCCTTGAGCCGGGCCGCGACTGCGTCGTAGAACTCGACAGCGCGGTGCGGAGCGATGTCGAGCAGCCGCCACATGGTTTGCGATGCCGTCAACGCGTCACCTTCGGCCAGGCCGTGGGCCCTTCGGCGGTAGAGCTCGGCCACCCCTTCTACGACGTCGTTCCCGATACCGTCGGGGTCCGTCAGCCGGCGAGCGGCGTCGGCGGTGTCGGCGGTCTCTGTGTCGTCCCAACCGTCAAGGTGATCCAGCACGAGCTCGTGCAGCTTGGGGTCGCACAGAGCCCCCGCGGCCTCGAGTTCCAGGGACCAGACGGAACCGGACTCCCGGCTGAGAGCCGCCAGGACGGCGTCCCGCGCTCGGGCGTCCCTCCGGTAGGCGAGTCCCACCAGCGCTTCGCACCGGACGTCGTCGTGATCGTCGCTCAGCCGGGCCGCTAAGGCGTCCCGGACCGCGTCGGTGTCGACCTCACGCCACTGGGTGCCTAGGGCCATGCAGGCCCAGTCGCGCACCTTCGGGTCCGGGTCGCCGCTCAATCGGACCCCCGCTGCCACCATGTCCGCTGAAGGTGGGTCGCCATGGCCCACCGAAGGAAGGTTGGCTGCGATCGCCCACCGCACCGCTGGGTTGTCGTGGTCGACCATCGCCAGCATCGCTCCCACGTCGGAGTCGTCAGCATCCTCGACGGCACGGTGAAACGCCTCCGTGTCCACCTGACCGGTCAGCAACATCTCCGCAACGCCCATGCCTCCGAGTATTCCGACCAGAGCGAAAGTCGAGGTGTCCTTCGCGCAGCGCACCCCGAACGCACAGCTGCAGACCGTTCGGGGCGACCCGCCTGCCGATCGGTCACTGGACGCTCCGCATGCCGATCGCCCCCTAGCCAAGCCAGTGCTGCCGTGGTGGACCTAGGTCAAAGCCACACCAGCCGCCCGGCTGTGGGCGAAGGTCACCCGCACGACCGCTGGCTCATCAGTGAGCAACGCTGTGTGAGTCTGCTCGCCATCCTCAATCTGCAACTTCGAGATGACGACGATGTAGGGACGAGCTTCAGCAGCCAGGACGGCCAGGTCGCGGAGCACGGTCGTTTCGTCGTCGAGCAGCAAGCCCTCATGCGCCAGGTGTCGAACGCGCCGCGGCCAAGTGTCGGTCGCCCCTGACGCTTCGTTGGGTGACGTGCCGACGACCTGCGCTCCAGCGGCGAGGGCGTCCCGCAGGCGCTGGTCGGGCTCAGAGTCGGGCCTACAGGCGGCGGCCAACTGCTGCTCGTTCACCATCGGAGGCTAGATGAGCGCCCGCGAATTGGGACCGCGTCGGCTGCCTCGACGCACGCGGGCGCACCTGCCCGTCCCGATAGCCGACCGCTAAGTGGGGACCCCGACTCGTGCTCGCTGGTCCGCAGTGTCGGTGGGGCTCCTATGGCTGGTTGGCGGAGGTCAGCTGTGTGTCCCAGCGGAGCTCGACCTCGCTCCCCGGGTCCACGAGCTCGAAGATGATGGGCTCGGAGCGGTACGAGGCCTTGGCCAGGCCCGTGAGGCCGAGTGCCCAGTCGACCCGGACGTGATCCCGGACGGTACGCGCGTCCGACATCGTCAGCCGCGAGGAGACCGAGCGCCCGTTGTTTCCCACGTAGGTCTTGCCGGCGATCGTGGCGGAGAAGATGCCCACGGGGCTCGCCTCACGCTCGAACCAGAGTTCCGCTCCTCCGAGCGAGAGCCGCCCGAGCGTGTCGGGGTGGGCCCAGATCGTCTGCCGGAAGGTGAGGATCTGACGGGTCAGGTGAAAGCTGTCCAGGCGTCCAACGGCGAGGTCGGCCTCGGAGGTTTCGATGTTCTGGAACAGGACGGGACGGGCGAAGCGCGACCGCGAGGCGGCGCCGGCCCCGGCGTCGGTGTTCTCCGCAGGGGCCTCATAGAGGGGTGCGGCGAGGTCGATGCTCCAGACCAGTTCCAGCTCCAGCTCCTGGACGACGAGGTTGACGTCGAGGTGCTGCACCGCCTCCGGGCTCGTCCGCAGGACCGGCGTGAAGGTATAGGAGCCGTCCATGTCCAGGCTGCTGTACCCCTGCAGCCACAGGTGCGGGCGTGCGCGGTCCCCGTCGTCGGGACCGACCCACTCCTCCGGCTCGTCGTGCTCGCCGTGCCCCCGGTGGACCAAGGCGCTCGGCATCACGTAGTCCTGGCCGTCAGCGGTCGCCCGCAGCACCCCGCGCACGGCCTGTGTGTCCTCATCCCAGGGCTGTAGGACGATCTCGGGCCGCTGTCGGGTGCCCGGCCAGAGCGTCAGCGTGAACCTGAGCCCGTCGGGCCCACGCTGAAGGCCGTCGATACGACCCACCGCGTCACCGCTTCGAGCGATGAAGACGCCCGGGTAGAGCGTGGGCACACGCCACGTGACGTACGGCTCGATGACGACTTGAGGTGAACGGGCTGCGGGCACCTGAGCAGGATGCCCAACCCGCCAACGCTTCCGTCAGGTCGTTGGCGCAGGTTCAGCCAACCGCTGTAGCCCCTGTCGGTGCCCCGTCGACCGGCCCGAGCGGAGTCGTCCCTGCCGTCGGCGGATCGGCAAGGGGTCCAACGGTCACATCCATCCACCGTCCCCGTTAGCCGACCGGCTACCGGCGACGAACTAACTTGGGCCTCACGAAGAAGTACGAGGGCGTCCTCGTGAGGGAACCGGAAGGTGTCTCCATGCGTCGGACGAGCATGCAGCGGCTCGGGCCCCTCCTGACCTTGTGCTGGGTGGCCGTGTTCGTACTGCCGGCCTGTGGCGGTGCCGCGACCGACGACTCGGCCTCCGCCCCCACCAGGGTCGTCGTCGCCGAAGAGGTGGACGGCATGGAGGCCCTCATCAGCGGACGGCTGACGGCGACGGACGGATGCCTCGGCATCGACGAGCAGCTCACCGTCTTCCCCGTCGGAACGACTGTGCTCCACCACGACCCGCTGCAGATCGAGATCCCCGGCCGTGGCGAGTTCACGCTCGGCGACAGCATCTCTCTCGGAGGCGGGTCCACCTCGCCCGCCACCGACACGGAGGGGCGACAGGTGGCGGCCGGAACGGTCATTCCGGCCGAATGCGCCGGTACCACGGTCATCGTCACGCACTGACCCGTCAACCTGTTTCGCCAGGCGGCCGAAGACCACGTCGCCCTACCAGGCCACGGCGTCCCACCGAGGATCCTCAGGAGGCGACGACTCGACGGTGCGAGCGGTCAGCAGGTGCCATCACGCTTGAGGCTCAGCCCTCGCGGCCGGGCGGGCGGTGGCCGGGATCGTGGTCCAAGAGCGGCGCAGCATCGGCTCTGAGGAGAGCGACCTGAGTGCGTGCGCAGCCAGCGCGATGCGTGAGAGCAGGCGCTGCGCCTGTACCCGCCCGACGCGCCGATCAGCAGGCCGGGGCTGTGACTGCCGGGTATCTTCGACTTCCATGATCAGCGATGGGCCGCTCGAAGGCGCGGACTGGTGGGTCATCGCTGCCGCCGTCGTGGGGCTCATCTACATCGGCTTCATCTTCGTCCGCGACCACCGGAAGAAGTAGCTCGGCATCTTCGCTTCGCGCGACCCTCGCAGCGAGGGTGCAGGAGCGCACGGTCGAGTGCGCCGGTCACGGACGACAACGATGAAACCGACAAGGTCGACGACGACCGGCGTGACCGACTGTCACGTCTACAGCTGGGGTCCCGGATGAGGATCCCTTGCGGGAGCACGCTTGCCTTGACCCACCGGGACGGCCGGCGGTCCTTGCTGGCCTGTGGCGTGCGGCTGCTGCGCTAGTAGAGCTCGGTCACTGTGACCTGTGGGAGAGCGGCTGCGACGTCGGCCCCGGTCAGTCCCTTGCATCGCCAGACGTTGACGAGTCCAAGGCGCGGTAGCCCGGCCAATACCTCCAAGGTCTGTTCAGCCGCACCTGAGGGGAAGTCGATGCTGTCCAGGTCCACTGACCTCAGTTGCTGGCCGGTGTTGAGGCCGGAGGCGTCCGTGAGCGTGAGGCAGCCCAGCTGCAGGTGCGTGACCGCGTTGAGGTTGACACCGGCCGTCGTGAGCGGCTGGCTTCGCCTGCGCGTCAGTTTCACTTCACGTAGGGCAGAGCCCGCCTGCAACCACGCAAGGTCGTCAGTCTTGATCCGCCAGCTCGCGAGGTAGTGGAGGGTCGGGTGGTGCGCTGCGGTGTCGAGGCCGTCGCGACCGTCCATCTCAAGCGACAGCAGGTTCGGCAGCTGGTCGATGCGTGCGGGCCGTTTGCAGGTGTCGTGCAGGACGAGGTGGGTCAGTGTGTCCACGTCCCAGACGGCGGTGTCGTCCTTGAGGGGTGTGTGGCAGAGGGCGCGGCGCAGGTCAGGGAGCTGGGAAATCCAACTGATGTCCTCGGTCCGGCCTCCTTGGAGGCTGACTTGGTGCACGCCCCGCTCGAGGTAGGCGGCGATGATGGCGGTGGGGTCGCCCCCCTCGTAGGTGACGCCCCTCCAGCCCCAGCCTTTGCCGTCGGTGATGCGGTGGACGTCCCCGCCGCAATCGCCGCCGATGGGGCGCGGGGTAGCGCGTTCGTCTCCGGGCGGGTAGCCAAAGATCACTTGAACAGTCTCACAGGCCCTGTCGTGCTCCGAAGGACGTTCTGGGCCCGTGACGCCCGAATGGCGTCTCGCTGACGGTGGCTGCTGGACGTTAGGCGTTCCGATAGCCGACCCCTCAGCGGCCACGCCGCCTCACAGCTACCCGATGCGCCCCAGCAGCCAGCGGCTCGTCCCGGTAGACCCGCCCGCAATACCGTCCCGGGAACGGGGCCGTAAGCGGCGAGTGTCCTCGGCGGTCCCTAGCGGCCCGCCCCCCTCGTCCCGGACTGCTGCATTGACCTCTATGGGATCAAGGCGCCGCGCTGCGCGCGGCGGCGGCCGGGCGTCGGCTTGCGCGTGCGGCGCAAGCGCCGTTCGCGCCGCCGCCCGGCCGCGTCGAGGAAGCGACATGGCCAGCGCGGGCATAGAAGTGACGGAATCTGCGATGCTCCATTGCGACGCTCTTAGGCCAAGAGGAGTATCCGGTGACAAGCGATGCCCTGGACGACAGAGTCATGTACGTCGACTTCAACCTTATGGAACCTGAGAAGTCGCTCAACGCCCGTCCGCTGCCTCCTCTACCCGACCCGCGGCTTTACGCCGACTACTCAGTTGTCACCGGTATGGGTGGAGAACAAATCTCCACATACGCCCTGTTCGCAACGTGGGGAGAACGTGCCACCGCGAGCGTCGATGCTCGTTGCGTCACCTCCATAACAAAATACATGCCAGAGTGCGAGGATCCCACGGGCTTTGAGCTGCACGCTACGAAGTTGATGAGCGGACAGTGGCGCGAAAGAAACGGGCTCGTCTCAATACTGCCTCGTCAGAACCTGAACCTCTTTTTCGACGACCTGAGTTTCAGGCTTGCCCGCGTGCGGTATTCCGCTCTCGTCTTGGGCTTCGCTCGTACGACCACCTTGAGCGACCCCTCTCACCTCCTGAATTCGACCATCAGCGTGTTGCGAAAAAGGTTGATGCAGTTCGGCTGGACCATCGGCGACTGCCAGATCCTGATCGATCGCGGTGATGCCTTCCGACTCCGTCAGGGGGTCTTCGGCATGCCAAGTGAGCACGGAGGCGGACTAGACCGACCCCGGTACCGACTGGTCGACAGCGCCGACTACAGGGGTGTGCAGGTCGCCGACATGGCTGCCCTCTTCTGCGGCTACATGGTCAAGTCGCACCTGGCTTCCGCCGCTGCGAGCCGGGCGGGCCAGCCGGCTGACAGCTTCCGGTACACGGCGCGTCTGCACCGGTCCTTCCTCGAACATCTAGATGCTGAGATTTTTTGGACCGGACCCGTTGAGGAATTCTCAGATCCGTCAAGCTGGCCGAGTCTCTGCCACCAAGACGTCATGCCGTACATCCCGGATGACCCCGAGCCAGCCTCCTTAACATGCGGGGTGCGGAGTAGCTATCGCGCCAATCCAAGACAAGCAACCGCATGGCGAATCGACGAACGCTCGATGTGACTGGGCGGCGTTTCAACCAGGGTCTATCCAAGGGCACACACGGGGCTCCGCCCCGAACCCCGGGCCTCAGCTCAGGGATGCGAGGAAGGCACCGTGGCGGTGATCCCGTCGCGCCGGCCAGCCACAGGTCAGCCACCCCGGCGCCGGCCTGTCCAGGACCTACGGCCGCTACGCGGTGACTACGTCATCCTGGACAGGTCAGCACCGGGCCGGCTCACGACCCAGCTGGCCGACGCGACGGGATCACCACCCACACCACCCGAGTTGGGTAAGCGGCAGTCCACCGCCAGTCCGCACCCAGTCCGCAGACGGACGAGAACTGCTAACGACAAACTGTTGCGCACCAGCGACGTCCGGCCTGGTCAGCAGGTCAAAGTGGACCAGACTCCGCACCCCCGACTGGCCTTCTAATCCGTAGGTTGCCGGTTCGAGTCCGGCCGGGGGCACCGGACCGGGCACGGGCGCCGGCCGACGGAGCCCTCAGCCGACGTAGCCGGGGCTGACGTAGGAGCGGCCGGGTGTGCCGAGCAGCGGGGACGGCACCGTGCCGGGCCGCGCCAGGCGGACGCCCGCCATGTCGACGACGTGGTAGGTCCCCTGGAACACCGAGCCGTCGATGACGGTCTTGCGGGGGTGCACGAAGGCGACGTCGCGCATCTCGATCCGGTACTTGCCGGGGGTGTACTCGCGGCCCGCGGCGTAGGCCATGATCCCGCCGTCGCCGTCGTGCTCGGCGCGCACCCGGCTGAAGCGGTAGCGCAGGCTGGAGTCGTCGGTGCCGTAGTCGGCGGGGTTGAGCATGAAGTTCTGGTAGCCGGAGTACCCGTCGAGCCGGTTGATCTCGAACAGGCCGTCCCTGCCGCCGCCCCAGACCTGCACCATGTCGGCGTGGTGGCCGCTGGAGCCGCTGTCGATCTTGTCGATCTTCACGTTCTGCACCGTGTACCGCGTGCCCGTGGTGCGGACGTCGACGTTGATGCCCTCCTTGCCGACGCCGGTGGAGCTCGTGAGCCGGACGCCCTCGACGTAGACGTGGCCGCCGGCGGCACCGTTCACGCGCTTGATGACGAGCGGCTTGCTGGAGGCGGCGGACCGGATCTCCCCGCCGATGAGCACGCTGTTGCGTCCGCCGCCGATCTGGATGCTCCCCGTCCCGATGTCGACCAGGCCGTCCTTGATGACCAGGCGGTAGTCCTTGGTCGGGTCCAGCCGCGGCGTCTGGTTGGTCGAGGTGAGGTACACCGTCACCGGGTCGACCAGGACGGGGGGCTTGATCTCCAGGCGGGTGGCGCCCGCGACCGGCGCAGGCGCGGGCGCGACGGGAGCCGGGGCGGGCGCGGGGGCCGCGGCGCCGACCGGCAGGACGGTGATGCCGGCGACGACGGACTTGTCGACCGTCGCGGCGAAGGCCAGGTCGAGGCGGCCGTCGGTGACCGTCACCCGGGCGGTGACCCGGTGCGCCCGGTCGTGCCCGACGGTGCTGTGCAGGTCCAGGTCGCGGAACACGGTCGTGCCCTCGGCGGTCGCGGAGAAGCGGCGCGCGCCCGAGGTCGTGAACCAGGTCTCGGCGGTGGCGACGGTGACGTCGTACGTGCCGGACAGGACCGGGATGGCGTACCCCTGGGCCCCGATGCGGCGGGCCTGGTAGAGGGCGCTGCTCGTGGTGCCGGCGACCGTGTCCCCCGACCAGCTCGTGGTGCCGCCGACGTACCAGCGGTCGGCCTGGTACGCCTGCCCCTCGAAGGTCCCGGCGGGACCGCCGGCGTTGATCCGCACCGGGGCCTGCACGGAGGCGGCCTGCACGGTGGCGGGCTGGCCGGTGGCGAGGTGGCTGGTGGCCGCGGGGGCAGCCGGTGCGGCGGAGGCGGGCACGACGGTGGCGACCGCGGCGACCAGGGCCGCGAGGACCCCTCCGGTCGCCGAGCGCGCTCGGGATCGGGCGAGGGGCATGAGGTTCCTCCGGTGTCGGGGCGGGGGGCCCGGCGCTGTCACGCCGGGCACACCCTAGGCGCGGGGCCCGGAGGGCGGTCCAGACCCTGGGACGGGGTGGGACCCGGCGGGACGGCGCGGAGGGGGTTGACCGCCGCACGGCCCCGCTCGACAGTTAACCGCGTGGTTCACCATCAGTTCGCGGCGCTGGGCGACCCCACCCGGCTGGCCATCGTCGAGCAGCTCGCCCGCGGCCCGGCCCCGGCCGGCGACCTGGCGACCCCGGCACGGATGTCGCTGCCCGCCGTCCTCAAGCACGTGCGCGTGCTCGAGGACGCCGGCCTGGTGACGTCCGTCAAGCGCGGCCGCGTCCGCGAGTGCCGGCTGAGCGACGACGCCCTCGTCGCCGTGGCCGCGTGGACCGCGCACCAGCAGGCGCTCTGGTCGACCCGGCTGGACGCCCTCGGCACACTCCTGGAGGACGCATGACCACCACCCCGCTGCTGTCGTTCGACCTGGACCGCACCTACCCGGCGCCGCCGGAGAAGGTCTGGACCGCCTGGACCGACCCCGACCTGCTCCGCCGCTGGGCCTGCCCCGACCCGGACTGGCTGGTGTCCGCCTGCGAGGTGGACGCCCGCACCGGTGGCGGCTACACCCTGCGATTCGGCCCCCGCCCCGGCGGCGACGCCCACGGGGAGACAGCGACCTTCGCGGTGTACGAGCCCGTCGAGCTGCTCGTCCTCGACGTCGTCACCTCCGGCGACGGCATGTCCGAGGGGTCGCGGTGCACCGTGCGGCTGGCGCCGGTGGACGGCGGGACCCGCCTGGACCTCACCGTCGAGGGCCTGTCGGGCGATGAGGCCGCCGAGGGGATGCGCACCGGCTGGCAGTGGTGCCTGGAGGGCATCGCCGCCCAGCTGGAGGCCCAGGGCTGACGCGCGGCGGGGCAGCGGGCGGCGCCGGACGCGACGCCGGCCGTCCCGGGTCCGCCGCACGGGCGCTCGCAGGTGGCAGCATCGGGGCACCGTCGGGGACCTCGTCCCCGCGCCGACGACCACAGGAGACCGACGTGCCCAGCCCGCGGAGCACCGCCAGCACCCTCGCCCTCGGCCTCGCCGCCGCCCTCGCCCTGTCGGCCTGCGGCGGCGGCGAGGAGGCCGCGACCAGCGAGTCCGGCGTCCCGCTGGTCCAGGCCGGGACCCTCGTCACCTGCACCCACCTGCCCTACGAGCCGTTCCAGTTCCAGGAGGGCGGGGAGATCGTCGGCTTCGACGTCGACGTCGTCGACGCCATCGCCGAGGACCTGGGGGTCGAGCAGGAGATCGTCGACACCCCGTTCGAGACGATCCAGTCCGGCGAGGACCTCAACGCGGGCAAGTGCGACCTCGCCGCCGCCGGCATGACGATCAACGACGTCCGCGAGGAGAACCTCGACTTCTCCGACCCGTACTTCGAGGCGACGCAGGCGCTCATCGCCCCGGCGGGCTCGGGCTACACCAGCCTGGACGACCTCGCCGGGCTGTCGCTCGGCATCCAGGCCGGCACCACGGGCGCGGAGTACGCGCAGGAGAACGCCACCGAGGCCGAGCTCGTCACCTTCGAGGACCTCGGGCTGCTGCTCACCGCCGTGCAGTCCGGCCAGGTCGACGCCGCGATCAACGACAACAGCGTCCTGTACGACTTCGCCGCCGACAACGACGACGTCGAGGTGACCGCCGAGTTCGAGACCGGCGAGGCCTACGGCATCGGCGTGAAGACCGACAACACCGAGCTGCTGGAGGCGGTCAACGCCTCGCTGGCCCGGATCCAGGAGGACGGCACGTACGACGAGATCTACGAGGAGTGGTTCGGCACCACCCCCACCAGCTGAGCACCGGCGCACCACCACGACGGAGGAGGGCGACGGTGAGCACGGAGGCCACGCAGGTCACGCAGGCCCCGGCACGGCGGCGGGTGTCGCCCCGGCGCCGGGGGCAGGTCGTCAGGGCGGTCCAGTACGCGGTGCTGGCCGCCGTGGTGCTCGTCGTCGCGGTGCTCGCGGACTGGTCGCAGATCCGCCGCGCGTTCTTCGACGCCGAGGTGGCCGCGGCGCAGTTCCCGCGCGTGCTCACGGTCGCGCTGGTCAACACCGTCTCCTACACGCTGCTGGGCTTCGCCTTCGGCCTGGTCCTGGGCCTGGTGCTCGCCCTGATGCGGCTGTCCTCGGTCGGGCCGTACCGGTGGCTGGCGACGCTGTACATCGAGTTCTTCCGCGGGCTGCCGGCACTGCTGGTGTTCGTGGCCATCGGCACCGGGGTCCCGCTGGCGTTCCCGGGGACGTTCCTCAACCGCTACGTCATCGTCATGCTCGCGCTCGGCCTGGTCGGCGCCGCCTACATCGCCGAGACGCTGCGCGCGGGGATCGAGGCGGTCCCGAAGGGCCAGGTCGAGGCGGCGCGGTCGCTCGGCATGTCGCAGTCGCGGGCCATGGTGTCGATCGTCATCCCGCAGGCGTTCCGCGTGGTCCTGCCGCCGCTGACCAACGAGGTGGTCATGCTCACCAAGGACTCCTCGCTGGCCTACCTGCTCGGCTCCACCCTCGCCCAGCAGGAGCTCGCGCAGTTCGGGCGGCAGGCGCTCACGGAGTACCGCAGCCTCACCCCCGTGCTGGTCGCGGGCAGCTGCTACCTCATCATCACCATCCCGCTGGGCTTCCTCGCCCGGCGGCTGGAGCAGCGGACGGGGAGGGCCCGGTGAGCGAGGTCGCGGCCCGGGCGGACCGGGTCGTCACGGTGCAGGGCCTGCACAAGTCGTTCGGCCCGGTCGAGGTGCTCAAGGGCATCGACCTGCAGGTGGTGCGCGGCGAGGTGGTGTGCGTCATCGGCCCGTCCGGCTCGGGGAAGTCGACCGTGCTGCGCTGCCTCAACCTGCTCGAGCAGCCGTCGTCGGGCACGGTCCACCTGCTCGGCACCGACGTCACCGACCCCGACTGCGACATCGACCGGGTCCGGCGCCGGGTGGGCATGGTGTTCCAGCAGTTCAACCTGTTCCCCCACCTCAGCGTGCTGCGCAACTGCACGATCGCCCAGCAGAAGGTGCTCGGTCGGGGGCGCGAGGAGTCCGAGCAGGTCGCCCGGCGCAACCTGCAGCGCGTGGGGCTGTCGGACAAGGTGGACGCGTTCCCGCTCCAGCTGTCCGGCGGGCAGCAGCAGCGCGTGGCGATCGCCCGCGCGCTGAGCATGGACCCGGACCTCATGCTCTTCGACGAGCCGACGTCGGCGCTGGACCCCGAGCTCGTGGGCGACGTGCTGTCGGTCATGCGCGGCCTCGCCGAGGACGGGATGACGATGATCGTCGTCACGCACGAGATGGCGTTCGCCCGCGAGGTCGCCGACCGGGTCGTGTTCATGGACGCCGGCCTCGTGGTCGAGGAGGGCACGCCGTCGCAGGTCATCGGCGCCCCGCGGGAGGAGCGCACCCGCGTCTTCCTCCAGCGCGTGCTCGACCCGACGCACACCGGGCCGGACGCCGGCTGAGGCGGGCGGCCGGCGCAGGGGGTCACCCCCGGCGCCGGCGTCCCGGACCCCGGCGCCGGCCGGGCGTCAGAGGCTCTCGCCGGTGGGCGCCGCCCACCGCTCGACGGCGGCCAGCTCGTCGTCCCCCAGCGGCGGTCCCTGCGTCGCCCGCAGGTTGCCCTCCAGCTGCTCGACCGAGCTCGCACCGATGATCGCCGTGGTCACGCGCGGGTCGCGCAGCACCCAGGCCAGCGCGAGCTGGGCGAGCGTCTGGCCGCGACCGGTGGCGATCTCGTCGAGCGCGCGGGCGCGGGCGGTGAGGTCGTCGGTGACGTCGTCGCGGGACAGGTACGTGCTGCGCGTGGCCCGGGACCCCTCGGGGACGCCCCGCAGGTAGCGGTCGGTCAGCCGGCCCTGGGCGAGCGGGGAGAACACGGCCACGCCGGCCCCCGCCGCCTCGGCGGCGTCCAGCACGCCCGCCTCGGGGCGCCGGTCGAAGATCGAGTACCGGGGCTGGTGGAGCACCAGCGGGGTGCCCAGCCCGGCCAGGATCGCGGCGGCCGCCGCCGTGTCCTCCGGTGAGTAGTTGGAGATGCCGACGTAGAGCGCCCTGCCGGACCGCACGGCCGCGTCGAGGGCGCCCATGGTCTCCTCCAGCGGCGTCCCGGGGTCGCGGCGGTGGGAGTAGAAGACGTCGACGTACTCCAGGCCGGTGCGCCGCAGCGACTGGTCGAGGCTGGCGAGCAGGTACTTGCGCGAGCCGCCGTCCCCGTAGGGGCCGGGCCACATGTCGTACCCGGCCTTGGTCGAGACGACGATCTCGTCGCGGTAGGGACGCAGGTCGCCGGCCAGCACCTGGCCGAACCGGCTCTCGGCAGCGCCGTAGGGCGGGCCGTAGTTGTTGGCCAGGTCCAGGTGCGTGACGCCGAGGTCGAAGGCCCGCAGCAGGATCGCCCGTGCGGTCTCCGGCGCGCGGTCGTCGCCGAAGTTCTGCCACAGCCCCAGGGAGACCGGGGGCAGGAGGAGCCCGCTGCGCCCGGCCCTGCGGTAGTCCGTGCTCGCGTAGCGGTCGGGCGAGGCCGCCCAGGTCGTGCCGGTGCTCGTGTCCACCATGGGTCCGGTCCTTGTCTGCTGGTCGGTGTGGCGGGGCGACCGTAGCCGCGGCGGGGGCGCCCGTGCTGCGCCCCACCGCCGGCCGGCCGGCAGGGTTCGCCCGGTCTGGCTATCAAGGTCTGTGACGGACGTGCCGATGGGGCGGTGGGGGGCTCCTGCCCCCCCGTCCAGGAGAGGCAGGACCCACCGCATGGCCAGCCACCCAGGAGCGCGGCCGCCCGGCCGGCGGCGCGTGCTGCCGCGCGGGACGCCGCTGCCCGACGACGTCTGGGCCCTGCGCCACCGGGTCTTCCTCGCCGCGGCCTGGGCGGCCGCCGCCGTGGTGCTCGCCTGGGGCACGCTCAGCCACGGTCTCGCGCACGGCGTGCTCGACGCGCTGCCCGTCGCCGTCCCCTCGCTCCTGGCGACCGTGGTGTCGGTGGGCGCCCGTCGCTGGCGGCGCGAGGCCGCGTCGTCCACGGTGATGCTGGCGCTGATGATGGCCGCCGCGGTCGTGGTGCACCTGTCGCACGGGCTCATCGAGGCCCACTTCCTCTTCTTCGTGGCCGTGGGCGCGGCCGCGGCGTACCAGACCTGGGCCCCCTTCCTCACCGCGGTGGGCTTCGTCGTCGTGCACCACGGGCTGCTGGGGCCGCTGTCCGGGCAGGAGATCTTCAACCATCCCGCGGCGCAGGAGCGGCCGATGGTCTGGGCGCTGGTCCACGGCGCGCTGCTCGCCGGGGGCGCCGCGGTCGGCGTGGCCTCGTGGCGCGCGGACGAGGTGGTGCGGGAGCGCCTCGCCACCGTCGGGGCCCGCAGCCGCCTCATCGTCCGCACCGTCGAGGACGGCATCGTCGCCGTCGACGCGCGGGGGCGGGTCGTCGAGGCGAACCCGTCCGCCGAGCGGCTCGTCGGCACGGGCCCGCTGGCAGGGCGCCGACTCGCGGACCTGCTGCTGGACGGGGGGGCGTCCCTCGCGGCGGGCAGCAGCCTGCTGCGGACCCCCACGGGCACGCCCGTCGCGGTCACCGTCGCGCCGGTGCAGGGGGACGACGCGGTCAGCGCGGTCGTCACGGTGCGGGACCTCACCGTCGCCGCCCGCGCGGCCAGCGCGGAGCAGGCCCTGGCCGACCTGGTCGTGCGCGAGGAGGCGCAGCGCCGCGACGTCGCCGCCCTGATGGCCGCGGTGCGACCGCCCGCGCTGGCCGTCGAGGGCCTGGAGACCGCGGTCGCCTACGAGCCGGCCGCCAGCGCGCCCGCCGGCGGCGACCTGTACGACTGGCAGCGCCTCCCCTCCGGCGAGGTGCTGGTGGTCGTCGTGGACGCCATGGGCCGCGGCACGGCCGCGACCCGCGAGGCGCTCGCGGTCACCACCACGGTGCGCACCCTGGCGGTGGCGGGCTGCCCGCTGGGGGACCTGGTCTCGCGCGCGAGCGCCGTCCTCGCGGTGACGCACCCGGACCTGCTCGCCACCCTGCTGGTCGCGGTGGTCGACCCGGCGACCGGGCGGCTCCGCCTGGCCGGCGGCGGCCACCCGCCCGCGGTCCTCGTCACCGCCGCCGGAGCCCGGGAGCTGCAGGCCGACGGCCTGGGCGTGGGCTTCCCGGACGCGGGCAGCTCGGGGACCACCGAGCACGTCCTCGCCGAGGGCGACACCCTGGTCCTCTACACCGACGGGCTCGTCGAGGGCACGCGCGACGTCACCGCCGGCCTGCTCGAGCTCGCGCGCGCCGCGGCCGCGATGCCCGCGGCACCGGTCGGGCAGTTCGCCCGGCGGCTGCTCACGGACGTCAGCACGTGCGCCCTGCAGGAGGACGACTGCCTGGCGGTCGTCGTCCGCCGGCCCGTGGTGACGTCCGACCGTGCGGCCCCCGCACGGTGGGTGCCCGCCGGGGGCGACCGGTCGGGCGCGGACGACCGGGTCCCGGCGCTCGTCCCCTCCGCAGGGCGGGGTCCAGGACCCTCCTGACGGGCGGGGTGCGCCGGGCGGCCGATGACGACGCTGGGGGCATGGACACAGACGGACACCCCCCCGTGCAGGCGACCGGCCTGCGCAAGAGCTTCCGCGGCCGGCTGCGCGTCGACGACGTCAGCCTGGCCGTCGGCCACGGCCGCGTGACCGGCCTGCTCGGCCCCAACGGCGCGGGCAAGACCACGACGCTGCGGATGCTGCTCGGGCTCGTCTCGCCGGACGCCGGCCGGGCGACCGTGCTCGGCCGGCCCTACCGCGACCTCGACCACCCCGCCCGCACCGTCGGCGCGGTGCTCGACGCCGGCGGCCTGCACCCCGCCCGGACCGGCCGCCAGCACCTGCGCATGGCCGCGCTGCGCGCCGGGGTCCCCGCCGCCCGGGTGGAGGAGGTGCTGCACGAGGTCGGCATGGCCCCGGACGCCGACCGGCGCGCGGGCTCGTACTCCCTCGGGATGAGGCAGCGGGTCGCCCTCGCCGCCGCGCTGGTCGCCCGGCCGCGCGTGCTCGTGCTCGACGAGCCGGCCACCGGGCTGGACCCGACCGGCATGCACTGGCTGCGCGGGCGGCTGCGGGCCTTCGCCGACGCGGGGGGCGCGGTGCTGCTGTCGAGCCACCTGCTCGGCGACGTCGAGCACGTCGCCGACGACGTCGTCGTCCTCGTCGACGGCCGGGTCGTCGCCTCGTCCACCACCGACCAGGCGCTGGCCGCCGGCGGCGGCGGTCTCGAGGACTTCTACCTGCGCCTCACCGACGGCCGGGCGGGGGTGCGCTGATGGTGCGCGCAGAGCTCCTCGGCCTCCTCACCACGACCGCGACCAGGGTCGCCGCCGTCACCGCGCTCGTCGGGCTGCTCCTCACCCAGCTCGTCCTCGTCACCGTCCTGCCCGCGCTCGCCAGCGGGGACATCGGGCCCGGCGCCGCGGCGCTCGGCGACGACCTGCCCCCGACCGACCTGGCCACGGCGGCCGTGCAGGCAGACGCCCTGAGCCCGCTCGGGGCGTCGGCGGGCGGCGGGTCGCTGGGCGTGGCCGTGGTCGCGCTGGCCCTGCTCGGCGTGCTGGCCGGCACCAGCGACTCCCGGTACGGCGGGATCGTCGGCGCGGTGCTCGCCTCCCCCCGCCGGGAGCGCCTCATGGCCGCCCGGGCCGCCGCCGTCGGCCTCACCGGGCTCGTGCTGGGCGCGGCGCTCGTCCTCGTCAGCTCGACCACGCTGGCGGTGACGCTCGGCGCGACGGGCACGGCGCCGGCGCTGGCCCCCGCGGTCGCCGCCGGGGTGGTGGGACGGGGCGCGGTGGCCGTCGCCTGCCTGGTGCTCCTGGGGCTCGCCGCCGGGGTGCTGGCCCGCGACCAGCTCGCCGGCGTCCTCGGCGTGCTGGCGGTCCTGGTCGGCGAGCCCGTCCTCGCGGCCACGGTCCAGCTCGTCACCGGCACCGTCCCGGTGTGGGCGCAGCTGCTGCCGGTGGCGCTCACCCACGCCGCGGTCGGCGCGACGCCGTCGGCCCTGCCACCGGGTGCGGCGCTGGCGGCCCTGGCGGGGCTCACCGCGCTGGCGCTGGCCGCCGCGACCGTCGCGCTGCGGCGTCGCGACGTCTGAGGCGAGGGGCCTCCTCCGGGACCCACCCGTCCGGCCCGGACGGGTGGGTCGGGTCGCCGCTCCGCCCCCCGGCCGGTCAGCCGGCGTGGTGGAGCACGGTGTACCGGCCGACGACGGCCTCCTCGACGTAGTGCTCCTCGAGGGCACGCGTGCCGGCCCGGGCGTCGATCCCCCAGGTCCGCAGCGACGGGCCGGTGAGGACCACCCAGTCCGGCGCCGCGGGACCGGACAGCAGGGCGGCGAGGTCGGCCAGGCGCGGGTCGTGCACCCGGACGGGCAGGCTCCACAGGTCCGGGTAGGGGCTGTGCAGGCCTGCGCCGTGGAGGACGTCGGGGTGGCCGTAGGCGACCAGCGCGTCGTCGCCCGGCGCGGTGTGCGCCCGCAGCCAGGCCACGACGTCGTCCTGGGGTCGGGCGGGCGGGTGGGCCACCGCCGCGGCCAGCGCCAGCAGGCACGCGACGACCGCCCACGCGATCGGCACCAGCCCGGCCGCCCACGCGCGCCCGACGCCGCGCGCGCCGCCCTGGACCACGGCCGTCGCCATCGTCAGGCCGGTGACGGAGCAGATGAGGTACGGCGGCCAGTAGCTCGCGCCGCCGAGGACCGCGACGGACTCCCACGCCAGGACCGCCGCGGCCGCGGCGCGCAGGTCCAGCGCGCCGGGCGCCGGGCGACGTCGCAGCGGCGCGACGAGCAGGAGCAGGACGAGGGGGGCGCCGCTGCGCAGGAACGCCTCCCCGAGGTCGACGAGCCGGTCGCCCGTGGCGTCGCTGGCCGAGGAGGCGACCACCGCGGCCGCCTCGACCCGGAACACGACGGCCGCGTCCCAGAGCTCGGCCGGGGTGGTGCCCGTCGCGGCCGCCCCGGCCAG